>JAPLJS010000119.1 GCA_026388545.1 Deltaproteobacteria bacterium | reverse complement strand
ATACTCGTTATCTCTTTTCACAGCGAGCCGACAGGCGCTTTCAATGAAATCCTGAGCTTTTACCGAAAATTTTTCAATAATCATGCTATTTCCTCACATTGAATCAGGCTGAAAATACCATTAATCCGGCAGTCAAATAAATCTATACCGTGTATAACTATTTCCGGATCCTTTAAGAAACAATTTATTTACTCTTTCGGTTCGTTTTTTGGAGCATTCTCAAACTCAATTACAAATCTTTACACTGGTTATGGTGAAGCCAGCATAGGCATTGGTGGATGACTAAACTCTATAAAAACAAAGCATTGAACTATACTTTTCATTAAATATGTCAATTAAAACAGCACTAAAATTCTTCCATGCATCGAGGAATGTGCTTTTTATGCAATGTTTCTAACGCTATGACTCAATAAAATTAATATCCAAAATTCAGTAAATCTTTATGGCTCATTTTTAGCTATCAGACCGTTCGGAACAATCTCGTTTCGTTATTTATTTTCGATTTTTTCACTACTGTAAAATACCTTTATTCGTAAAAATCTTTTACTCTTGAAATATATTTTTAATTCGTTAAAACTAGCATTCAAGTTTCACGCAGTCTCTCATTTACTAAGGTCAAACCATATAAACGAATCCAGTAATCGCTAAAACGGAGTTTACAAAAATTATGAAAACACCCGGATTAAATGGCGGAAAGTTATCCGGCTTCTTCTTGAAGCCATGGAAAACGTCTATGAATGGTGATCAAATGTTTTACAGTAGTTCCCACTTCCACCACATGCTCCGAATCGAGCGGAAAAGAGCGGAGCGCTCCAAGAAGCCCTTCCTCCTCATGCTTCTTGACCTCTCGGGACTGGATAACGGACAGCGCAACGGATGCACGCTTGAAAAACTAAAGGACGTCCTTGCTTCCTCTTCAAGAGATACAGATATCAGGGGATGGTACGAGCATGGTGAAATCATAGGTGCCATCTTTACAGAAATGGTTTCTGTCGATGAGTTATCGATAGAAACTATTTTCCAGAAACTCAATACCAAGATTGATGACACTCTCAATCCAGATTTGGCAAAAAAGATCAACATATCCCTTCACCCCATTGCGCCAAGTCCGGTCTTACAGTTATTGCAGCCACATATCCCGGATAAAAAAAGAGAAGAAGAAAAGCGGCAGGAAGGAAACTATTTCAGCAATCCCTTAATTTATAATGAAAGTTTTGTTTGTTGAGAAAGGTGAAAATCCTTATGAAGAAAAGCGATAATGAAGTAACTGCGTGTCCAAAGGTAAGGAATCCTTATAGTGATGCGGAAATCATTAACTCCAGTCTGTCGAAATATTTTAAAGGCAAATCAGACACATTGCCATTGGAGAAGCTTGAGTATTCAATACTCGCCGCCCTGTCCATATACTTTCAGGGTCATGCGAAAGGCTGAACTACTAATACTCTGACTTTATGAGATTTCATATTAGGGAGTTTTTTATGACCGGAATAAATGTCATCAGTCGCAAAAGTTATATCAAAGCGCGAACCATCAAAATTAAGACGGCACAACTGTGCCATATTGAAGAAACCGTCAAGCTGGCAAATAATGGGATTTCATCGAAGCTCTCAAGTCATTCACGGACACCGGAAGGTTATCAAATGTTTCTGCACGTGGACACCGATGGAGGGCTTATATGCCAGCAGATTTTAGATGCGCTCTTGCGTTTACCTGAAGGCAACATTCTCATTGAAAGAATTAATTGTTAAATTATCCCTATAGTTACCCAATATTCAGTGACTTGGACCTCTTTAATTAATATCCCTCCCCTCATTCTTGCCTCGGTGGTTCCGTTGATATCTTGCCTGTATTCTCTTATCTCCGATGATAAGATCGCCATCAATTTTATTTTCTCATGAATCCAATCTGTGCTAAGAAATCAGGGCAGTCATATTGGATAGATGTATCTTTGCAGGCATGATAGCGATAAGGCAAAGGGGTTTTTATAACGTGAAATTTATTTCCTACGACAGCATTAAAAAGGTTGAATGTGAAACGGAAATAAGGAGTGCAAATTCGAATGCCATTAACGATTTCAGCCTGACATGGGACACGTACGTCGATAAAAAAATTGTCAAAGAAAAAGACAAAAATTTCCACTATCGCATTTTCGAATGGGATAGAATAATCCATATGTCAATCAATTTAGGATTCGATTACACCTGCTACGCAGCTTATACCGGCATACGATTGGATGGTTTATTGTCCCTGCGGAATCAAAATAAGCTGTACCTTGATTTTTTTGCCACGGCTCCCTGGAATTATTATGCTACCGCCGGTAAGATGAGGCGAATTGGATCCGGACTCGTTTATTTCACAATTAAAACGAGCTTCTCTTTTTCTTTGGATGGAGAATTTTTTCTTTATGCAATAGAGGATGCCGAGAAGTATTGCGAGAGGATCGGAATGGTACATACAGGTCAATTCAAATTCGGCCTAAAAGAGTATCACATGTTAAAAGATAAGGCGGCCATTTTTGAAAAAGATTTTCGACAATACATTATCAACAAATAGGTCATGCCTTCCCTCTCTCCTCAATGGTCTCGACACAATTACTCTCAGGATAAAAAGGTTGACCATAGGTACTATGAGTGGTACTCATCGCCCGGAAATGGGAGTGATGTACCGTTTCTCCCTTGCGACTTCCTCGCTATTTGGGCAAATCATCTGGAATAACAATGCAGAAATTGTTTCTTTTTGATTTTGATGGTGTCCTGGTCGATTCCCTGGATGTTTATGAACGGAGGGTAAAACTCTGCCTGGAAAAAATTGGGACCCCTATTGTTCAGAGCCGGGATGATTTCCTGGAGCTGTTTGAAGATAATTTTTATGAGGGCATTGTGAAAAAGGGCATCGATCTGGCGGCATTCATGAATGCGTCAAAGTCCATTCCCACAAAGGACGATTATGATCAGATGGTCCTCTTTACTCCACTATTTCCGGTTCTTGCCGAACTTAAGAAGGATAACATCCTGGCGGTTATTTCCTCCAATGTATCGAGGGTCATTCATGTTATTCTTTCAAAGTATGGATTCAACGGCTGCTTTAAAAAGATTCTGGGGGCCGATTTCGGTTACAGCAAGGAGGAAAAGATTCTTCACGCCATGAATCTTTTCCGGAAGGAAAAGGACAGAACCTACTATGTCGGAGATACTATTGGAGATATTAAAGAGGCCCGCATGGCAGGTGTAAAAGCAGTTGCCATAACCTGGGGCTGGCACTCAAAAGAGAAACTGGAGACGATCAACCCTGATTATCTCATTGAAACTCCGGATGATTTGTTGAAGATTTGACTACAAGTCGTACAGGGTTTCATCAACCCGCGGTTTTGGTTTTCTGCTTCCCTTTATTGGCTTCACCCCAAAGACAAAGGGGTCTTCCCCTTCCAGCAAATCCCCCATCTCCTGTTCGATTTTTTCGGGGTCTTCCCCTCTTTCCATACGGCTCAAGGCCTCTTCCATCCCCGGCCCCAGATTCATTCCCGTCGCGTCGGAGAGCTTCCTCATCAGCATGGCGGCCTGGCGGGGGTCGTCTTCATTGATTTTATCCGCTTCGCCGGCAAGCATTGCCATCGCTTTTTCCATTTTCGCTTCATCAAAAGGAGGCATGCCCTCATCGGCTGCCTCGTCTTTTCCCCGGGAAACCCTGGCGAAAATCGACATCTGACGCTTTAATTTAACCCTTTTACATTTCGGACAATTAGGGGTCTTTTCGGTGTTGACGGTTCTGGAAAAGAAGCTGTAAATCGTATTGCATTTTTGGCAGTAAAATTCGTAGATTGGCATTACCGTTCCTCACTTTTTATCATCAAATATTTTCTCCCCTCCCTCAAGCACCCGGTCCGTACACCCTCCCGCCGGAGAAGGGAAAAAGAGGCGGGAGAGTCAATCTTTATGGGGTTTAGTTTAATCAACCAGCCCAAAAAATCAAGATGCTTTTTTATCTTCCATCTGCTGAAGACGGGCAATTCGCTCCGCAAGGGGGGGATGTGAATAGTAAAACCATGCATAAAAGGGGTGCGGGTGCAGATTGGCGAGAT
This sequence comes from Deltaproteobacteria bacterium, assembly GCA_026388545.1. Classification (NCBI taxonomy): domain Bacteria; kingdom Pseudomonadati; phylum Myxococcota; class Myxococcia; species Deltaproteobacteria bacterium. Next base: position 17,904 of record JAPLJS010000119.1, on the reverse strand, counting down.
TATCTTTCGCCAGGCGCTTTAACGCTTCGGTCATGGGTTTTGCGGTGCCGACGAGATTAAAACAATAGTCATCCGCTTCCCGTTCAAATCTTCTCATAACCATTGCACCTATCGGTGTCAGAAAAAAGGATACCGTACCAAAAAGTGCGGCAATCAGCAGGAGGCCGACATAGGGAAACTTCTCAGCAAAACCGAATGTTTCATAGAGAAGAGGCCAGTCCATGAGGCGATAGATCAGATAGAAGACTCCAAGGGAAGCGGCTTCCGTAAAAACCAGTTGCTTCATGATGTGTTTCTTTTTCCAGTGTCCCGCTTCATGGGCCAGAACGGACAGGATCTCATCGGATGAATGAGATGAAAGCAGGGTATCATAAAGAACGATGCGCTTCGTTTTCCCCAGACCGGTAAAATATGCGTTCGTGTGTTTACTTCGTTTGCCCGCATCTAACTGGAAAACCCCTTCGGTTTTCAGCCCTACTTTTTCCATCAGAGCAATGATGGCATCTTTCAACTCCTCATTCTGTACCGGTTCAAACTTATTGAACAGGGGGGCGATCAGAACGGGATAGAGCCACACCATGAGCAGTTGGAAAGCAGAGAAGACAACCCATACCCAGAACCACCAGGAACGTTCGGCATAGTGGATAAGGGCGAGCATGGCGCCTAAAAGTATCCCCATCAGTATCATGGATATCAGAAGACTTTTGATAAGATCGGTAATCCACAGTTTGATTGTGATCGTGCTGAATCCGTATTTTTTCTCGATCACGAAGGTACTGTAGAGACTGAAAGGGATATCCAGGACACTGCTTATCAGGGAAAGAATCCCAAAGAAAATCAAGCCGGAAAGGATAAAATTGAGGTTCCATGAGAGTATCAGAACAACGAGTAAGGGGAGGAAACCGCTCAGCAGAATTATAAGAGTAACCATATCATCAAAGAAGTGTTCGATAGACCCAAACCGTGAAGAATCCGCCGTATAGTCGCTCATCCGTGACAGAGTGGCCTCGTCGATCTCTCCCTGGAAAACTTCAGGAACATCGCGGCCATGGAGGCGAAGATAACCGACATTGATGTATGTTAACAGCCATCGGGATAGGGAGCCGGCTGCGAAAAGAACGAGAAATACAATTAACAGGATATTCCATTGTACCATAGATTATAAACTTACATTCTTTCCTTATCAGTAGATCGGGCGTCTCGCCGGACATTTGTCAGTTTTTCCAGCATTTTTTCAATTTCCTGGAGAACTTCCTCAACGGAATTGACGGCAATGAAGTCATGCTCTCCGGGAATTGTAAATGCCGGGGCGTTGAGGCCGATTACGGGCGTACCGCTGCGAAGGGCAAGGGCTATTTCGGACAATGTCCCGGGGCCGCCTCTCAGCGCCACCAGTACATGCGGCGTCTTGGCATTGATGACGTTTCGTGCATCGAACATTCCCGTATAAATCGGGATATCGACAAATTCATTGGGGTATCTTTCAAGGGGATGCTGTTTGTCGTTGGGGAGAATGCCGATAACGAGGCCGCCGGCCGTATATGCGCCTTCACAGGCCGCTTTCATGACACCCGGCCCGCCGCCGGTCAGCAAAACGTAACCCCGCCTCGCAATGGCCTCTCCCAGACGCCGGGCATCTTCCATGACCGCGGGCGATTCGTCATTGTGACTTCCCATCACCCCGATAATAAAAGGTTTTCTTGTAACTGAAATTTTTAGCATCGACTTCCTTTAGCAAATAGAGTCAATGACCACAAGAGAAATATAAACCTCTGCGTTGACAGGACGTGCAAAACATGGTGAGATTGCTCCTCGAAGGAGGAACTACCGAAGATGGTTGAAAAAATTGCTGACAATTTTTATATGATTACCCTGCCCATGCCTTTTCGCCTTAAGCATGTTCATATTTTTGCCCTTGTTCATAATGGCAAAGTGGCGCTGTTCGATACGGGGGTAAACACACCCGAAGCCTTTTCAAAGCTTGAAGGGTCTCTGAAATCCATCGGTAAGACCATTCGTGATATCGATCAGATATTCATTACCCATTTTCATACGGATCATTGCGGTATAGCAGGAAAAATCAAGGAGCTATCAGGAGCCGTCATCGCTATGTCGGAGATAGACAGGCGGCGAATACACAGCGATCAGGAAAGCGGCATCGATATTAATCAAATCAAAATGTTCTACCGCCGGCAGGGGCTCACAGAAAAATCCATCGATGCCCTGGTGGAACTCCTCGTTTTTTTCAGAAAGGCGACGCTTCCCTTTCGGGTTGATACATGCCTGGTAGATTATGAGCGCCGGACGGTCGGCGATAGAGAATTTGAGGTTATACCGGTACCCGGGCATACCAGCGGTCAGGTGTGCTTTTTCTTCCGAAAAGAGGGAATCCTCCTGTCCGGAGATCACATCTTGCCGCATATCACCCCTAATCTCAGTCCTGATCCCTACAATCCGGATTTTCGCCCTCTCAAGAGCTTTCTGGATTCATTGACAAAAGTTGAAAACCTCCCTGTGGTGAAGGTGTATCCGTCCCACGGTGAACCCTTTCCGAATTTAAAGGCGCGGGTAGAAGAAATGAATGAACACCATCAGGAAAGAAAAAATCTCGTGTTTGATTCTGTGAAAGGGGGCCAGAAGACATCTTTTCAGGTCTCTCTGGACATCTTTGGGGAAAATTTGCCTGAATTCGATCAGTTTTTGGCCGTCAATGAAACGTACGCACACCTTATTGAGTTGAGGGAAGAGGGTCTTATTAAAGAGGTAAATACAGAAAAACTTCTTGTGTATGCGGTCATTTAACGCATGGGGAAGTCTGCCGGTGAGGCTAAGGAAACGGCTTCCATTTCCGCGGAGGGGTATGTTTGCAGTACCGATGACAGAGGCATCTGATTTTGAACGGTGGGGTCAATCCAGAGGGACTCTTTCTCCTTTGACACGATGACGGGCATCCGGTTATGGATGGGCTGGATCAGGTCATTGGGTTCTGTGGTGATGATCGTACAGGTGTTAACAGGTTGCCCCTCCTGCGATGTCCACATTTCGTAGAGACCGGCAAAGCCGAAAGGCCTCCCCGATTTAAGGCGGAAATAGATGGGGGTCTTTTTCTTTCCCTCTTTCAACGATTCGTAAAAACCGTCGGCGATGATCAGGCACCGGCGTTTTTTAAAGGCGTTTCTGAAACTCGGTTTTTCCGACAGGGTCTCCGCGCGTGCATTGATCAGCCTGCTTCCGATGGATGGGTCTTTTGCCCAGGAAGGAATCAATCCCCACCGGAATTGTACGAGTCGGTTTACGCCGTCATGGATTACGGCTGCAATGGTATGACTGGGCAGGATATCGGTGCTCGGCCTGTAATCACAGGCGATTTCCTGAATATTAAATGCTTCTGTTATAATAGACAAATCGCTGATGAGAACAAACCGACCGCACATAATCTCCCCTTTTCAAAGGTGGATGATTTTAACGTTTGTCCACTTCTCGCGAAGATATTCGGCAACGAGCCTCCGATGGCATTGCAAGGGCTTTTCCTCACTGCACAAGAGACATGCCTCTTGCAGAAGGTCCGGGGTTATTATCTCTTCGACTTTTCTTGCCGACAGCAGTGCTAAAAAGTCCCTTTCGTAAAGAGACCAGTCACCTTTGTTTTTCTTAAAAGCAGAAAGCAACTCCTGCGTCGGTGCCAGATCCAGGCGGTGGACATAATCGATCCCGCCGATAGCCCGGAGAAAAAACCGAAGGTCGTCCCGCTTTGCAAAGCCAGCCAGTTGGGAGACGTTGTTGAGCCGTATGTCTATCACCCGCTTAACTCCTGAATGTATCAGACGTGTGAAGAAATCCTCTGCCGTCTTCTTCGTGAAGCCGATTGTAAATATTTTAATATGAGTCATGATTCCCCTGTTCTTCTTGTAGCATGTAGGCGATCTTTTCGCCTTGGAGGTCGTATGCACGGGCGATCTGCTCTGCCGTAGTGGAAAAAAGATCTTCTGGTGAAATCTTCAAGAGTTCCAGGAGTCTTGTTTCTGCATCCCGATTGTCCTCGATAGTACTATCCTCCAGAATATGCCCGATGAGAATACCACCAGCACGCAAATGCCGGCAGATTAGGATCATCCGGTGACAGACAATGGGGTCTTTTTCGGCACACATAAGAGCAATGCGATAAGTTGTCATCCCTTTGCGCAAACGGCTAAGCCCCTGCTGGAAGAGGTCTGTCCTTGCCAGAAGGTCATACTGAACCTTGCCATTTTTGTAACAGTTTTGGTCAGAGCTTCGAGGCCCCAGCTCTGACCCCAGGTAGATGTAAGCAATGTGATGCTTCGCCAATTCATCCTTCAGGGCTTCCCGGTTGAACTGTGGTGTGAAACGGCTGTAAGGACTTGAACGGACGTCACACAGGGCAGTAATGCCGTGCATGGTCAGCAGTTCAATGAATCTCTTGATGGGGTGAATCGAATGTCCAATCGTGAATAATTCCAACATATAATTACCTTACATCAGGTTGTTGATGGTATTCAATACCACGGATCTCACCGGGCAACAATCCCGGCTATCAGTTTGTAACAAAAGCCGTTGAAGGGTTCACCCAGGCTAATTGTCAAATATAAATCCCCTGTTGGAAGGGGATATTGACCGACACTGTTCAAGATATACTTTCTTTCTATATCAGGATCAGTAACCGCAAGTAAATAAGATACATTTTTATATATGAATCTCCCACGCACTTTTTTTCTTCCGTCAAACTCTTCGGAAACATCTATGGAAATATCTTGCGGTTTTATAAAATACAATGATGAAGCAACTTCTTTTGTAACGATTTCCTCCGGAATTCGGTCATTCAATCCATTTGCACTGTGACAGCTGTTCATCCATAGCGATGCAACGTCATCACACAATCCTGAAATCGCTGCTGCAGGACATTTTCCCTTCCACTCCCACCCTTGAGCCGTCAGGACATTTTCTTTCTGATAATGATGGAAAGCCTGTCTTGTGACTGGAACTTGAACTATATCGAGCAAGTGAAGGATGCCTCCGTTATTCAGTCGAATATCATGGATGGAGAGCTCTCCGGTTGCTTCTTCACTGACAGGACGAATCCACGGACCGATGGCATCATTTGACCACTCCTTGCCTGCAACGCAATAACCGCCTTGCTTCCTGGATGTCGCCAGACACACAAAGGTTTTATGCTCCATCTTCTGAGAACCCTTCCGGCATAGATAGGACAGGCGCAGAATCTTGATTTCGTCGTAGTCGATCTCCCCCTGCAATTCGTCAAATACAGGTTTCAATCTGTCTGTCCCCAGGTGATCAAAGAATGCAAATACCCTCTGCTGTTGATTCGTCGTCAGTTGAGAAAGCATCAAAAACGCATCCCCTGCGAGGGGATAGCCTTCCTGACAGTATTGATAAAGATTATCAAGAACTGTGCTTTGTTTAATATTGAACTCCGCCATCAGTTGCTCAATGGATCTGCCCTGATGATAAGCCTCTCCAATGTGACTGTGCCGCCGAACACGGTTGCTCCGGGGCGGCGCGGGGACGGGCGGCGGGATTCTTTCAGACGCTTTGGCTTGTTCCGGGATTCGATGGGTTTCACAGTAATTTCTGATTATTTCTATGAAGATATCGCCGTACTTTTCCAGTTTTGCCGCTCCGATCCCATAGATTCCCACCAATTCACCCCGTGTTCTGGGCATGCGTGTGGTCATCTCTTTCAGTGTCCGGTCATGGAAAATCGTAAAGGGGGGGAGATTTGCCCGATCGGCTATTTCCTTTCGCTTTTTCCTGAGCATTTCAAAAAGGATGGTGTCATATTGCCCTTGATCTTCTTCACGTTTTCTGAGATTAACGCCCCCTTCTTCCAACTGCCCCATGAATGTCTCTTTCCCGCTCAGAACATCCCACGCCTTTTTGGTGAGCTTCAATGTCCCGTGCTCCACCTCGTGCATGATCAGACCCTTCTGGATAAATTGGCGGAACAAGTGGCGCCATTGTTTTGCCGAATATATCGTTCCTATCCCGTACGTAGACAATTTCTCATGTGCGAATTTTAAAATCTTTTGGGATTTGGAACCCCGTAAGACATCAACGATATGGCCTGCGCCGAATCGCTCGCCGGTTCGTTTGACGCAGGAAAGAAACATCTGGGCAGGAATGGTGATGTCGACCAAATCCTTTTGCTCAAACCGGCAATTGTCGCACATCCCGCAATTTTCAAGAACACAGTTTTCACCGAAATAATTCAATAAAGGGACGCGTCGGCACAGGTCTGTCTCGGCAAATCCCAGGAGGGTGCTGAGCAGGATATTGGCGACTCTCTGTTCCTGTTCATTTTTTTGTTGAATAAAGTATTTGATCTTTTGAATATCCCCGTAGCCGAACAGCAGGAGGCAGTGGGCGGGCAGACCATCCCGCCCGGCCCGCCCGATCTCCTGATAATATGATTCCAGGTTCTTTGGCAGGTCGTGATGGACAACGAAACGGACATTCGACTTGTTGATTCCCATTCCGAAGGCGATCGTCGCTACGATGATCTGGATGTCATCCCGGATAAAAAGCTCCTGGTTTTGCGTGCGTTCCTTTTCCGATAGACCCGCATGATAGGGCCTGACGGAGTAGCCCTTCCGATGAAGAGCGGCTGAGATGTCGTCCGTCTGCTGGCGTGAGAAACAATAGATGATGCCGGATTCATTCTGATAGTGTTTTAAAAATTCAAGAGTTTGCTCGAGGGGCGCCGTTTTCGGGGCCACTTCCAGGAAGAGGTTCGGGCGATTGAAGCTGCCGATAAATTCATTAGACACAGCGATTTGCAAAGATTGTTTGATATCCTCCCGTACCCGCGGTGTAGCAGTAGCGGTAAGGGCTATACATGCTGTATTTGGAAAGATTGATCGAAGCTCCGAGAGTTGCCGGTATTCCGGGCGGAAATCGTGACCCCACTCGGAAATGCAATGAGCTTCATCAATGGCAAAGCAATCGACCTTCAATGACGACAGCAGGGCCAGGGTTCTTGTTGCCAGCAGTGCCTCCGGCGCCAGGTAAAGCAGCCTGACGGCATTTTTCTTGAGACGTTCCACATGACTCCGGTATTGCTCAATGCTTAAAGTGCTGTTCAGGAAGACCGCCGGAACGCCGCATTCCTTAAGCTGGTCCACCTGGTCTTTCATGAGGGAGATCAGCGGCGAAACCACAACGGTCAAGCCTTCAAACATGAGCGCCGGAATCTGATAACAGATGGATTTTCCGCCCCCCGTGGGCATAATAACCAGGGCATCTTTTTTCTCCAGGATATGAGAAATTATCTCTTCCTGCAGGGGCCAGAAGGTGTCATAGCCGAAAACGTTCTTGAGGATGGACTTCGCCTGACTGATCTTGTCACTCATGCTCTTTCAATCACTTAGAATTCCTTATTCTGCAACCTTCACGTACACGAAGTTTCCTGGATTTGTTCGGGCATTCTTAAATAAAACTGGCACATTCCCCCTCTTAAAAATATTCATACCCTCCTCCGAATTAGTGAAGAGAAGCCTTTCCCTTTCTTCTTTCCCGTATTTCACTCAATCCTAATAACGGACCGTCTGAATAGGTATCATTAGTGTATTTGAACTTCATGTAGTGATAATAATTCCACAATAGTTTTTCGGAATATTCATTGTCATAAAAACCGAGCAGAACGCACAGTATTGAAATTGCATAAGCCTTTCTGTTATTGCCTGAATTGATAATATCTATAATTTCTTTAGAATAGTTTGTTTCAGACATGAGTAATATCCTAACCGCAAGCTCAACGAACGAATCATTTTGAGGCTTCTTAAGTTCTTGTAGAATCAGCGGCACGGCTTGTGCCTTTTCCTCTACGAGCCTGTCAATTAGCGGCGTATGGTTAATCGGGTCAGGCTTGTTTCTCATTATCCCAATAAGCGTTTCTGCGCCCTTTGCTCTTTCAATGCGTTTTAATTCTTCCTTGCCCCTATCAATAAATTGTCGGGTCACTTTGGTTGCTATCCCCTCAATTTCAGGATGGAGTAAACAGGAATATAGCAATCTTGGAGCGGAAATCTCATGCACTTCATTACGGGCAAAAAACGCTTCGTCAATTAACGGGTTGCCATAATCAACTACTTCTCCAATCGGAATATAGTCATCGTCTTGTTCTTCCCTTCTCGGTGCAGAATGTTGTTCTTCAAGGTCTTCATTGTATGCTGGCATACAGCATTTCTTATACTTCATGCCGCTTCCGCACGGACACGGATCATTTCTGCGTATTTTGGACATTCTTTTTTCCTATCTTTGGTATTATTCTACCTCCACAAACGGCAGCACCGTCTCCCAGACGGTGTTTCCGCCATGGGTGTATCTCTCTTTCATCCTTCCCGTATCGATAAAGCCGTGGTCTGCGATGAGGATGAAGCGCGGCAGGCTTTTCAGGATCGGCACGATTCCATGAATAAATTCGCTTTTGATATTCAGGTAGAGGGGATAGATGTCCAGGGTGGAGTTGTGGACCTTGGTGTCGATAAAATTGAAATGGAGGACCTTTGTCTCCGCGCTTCCTTTGAGAACGCGATTGAACTCCCGTGTAGGGAAACCACGCTCCGACCATTTCAGGAGGGCGATCCGCCCGTCACTTTCTCCCTCTTCCTCGATACCCAGGAGTTTACGGAAGTGTGACGTAGAAGTCGGCGCCGAAATGACAAAGGGATGCTCCCTGAGTTTCCTGCCTTCGTTTTCCAAAACTTCTTTGAGGATCAGCCAGAGGTCATAACGCAGTCCGTCCATGACAGCGACAACGCCCTTCATCCGTTCACTGACGGCAGCGATGTCCAGCGAGCCGGCAAACCGGTCGGGCCGCTTTTCGTAACCTGCAAGGAGATCACGGCAGTTCCTTTCCAGGGCGTCGATGCCCGCTCCCTCGATAAGAACTTCGTCGATATTTTCATAACGCAGCGCCACTATACGGCAGGTGAGGGGGGCGATGACCCTGGTGAAGACCTCGACGCCCCTGTACCTTTCGCGTTCAGCGAAGATCCTGGCGATGGAGAGCAGTTCCGCAAGCGGCTTGTCTTCCACCGATGTAATGAAGGCAGCAGAAATGATCTTGCCGGAGAGCCGCTGGAACACTTCTTTCCGGATCTGTTTTTTCAATGGCCCGATACGCTCCTTCTTGAGAAAATCGAGGAGTTCATCGTCGTTATAAGATCCCCAGCGGATACCGTCGAGGGAAGGGAAACCGCCTTCTTTCTTCAGCGCCTCTTCCATATCCTCGTACGTCCGCGGGTGGTGCTCGCCTTCCATCAGAGAGCGGAAGAGCGCTTCTCCCTGTGCCCCATACCGGCAAAGTCCCTCCTTCAGGGCAGCAGTTGCCTCATTGTGTTCTTCCCGTATATGGATGATGCTGTCTTCATCGTCTCCGATCCAGCCGAGAAAGAGCCTCTTGATCTCTTCATGCCGGAAACGCTTGCCTTTTACCTTGCCAGTAAAATCGGCGATGTCCAGCTCCCTGACCTTCCATCGGCCTTTCAATGCCTTCTCTATCGCGGTGAGAACTTCGTCCGTCAGAAGGGGGAGCATGAGGGATATATTGACCTTTCCCGCATCGAGATTGATCAGCGATGTAAACCGTACGGCAATGTCCTGCCTTCCGGCGTCATATAAACTCAACGCAAAGGAATCGAGCTTTTCCCTGTTTTCGGCGGTCTTGAGGGCTGCGAGAAAGTTGCGGAGCCCCTTCCGGCATAACCCGGTAAAGTCGGCTTCGAGCTCCGGCGGCGTATCGCCGATCGTGAATCCGCATCCGCATGCAGGATTGAGAAAGAGTTCGCTGTTCAGGTCATGGCGGCACGCCTCCGGCAGGCGGTCAATTTCCCTCTTCAATTCCCACCACTCCCCGGGGAAGGTTACCGAGCCGACGAGCGTTGCAATTCGTTTCAGGGCCTTTGCCTCGGGCAGCTCATCGACGGCCTTCCTCTGTGCAAACACAGCGGCGCTGTAATACTTTTCGTGGCTCTCCTTGTATGCCCGTGTATATTCGTCGAAGAAAACCTCCCATTGCTCTTTGATGCCGTCAAAGTCGCCGGTGTAGGCCCGAAGGAAATCCTCAATGTGCAAGACAAGGACATCCCGTTTTCCCCGGAGGTCCGGGGGCAGTTTCAGGGCGGGGTGGATCAGATAGAGCCAGTATTTATTGAGGAGTTGGAACTGTTCGGAAAGGAACAGCGAGAGCCGCTCGACATAATCGAGTTCGCCTTCCATGGCAGGTATCTCCTTGAGGTAGGAGAGGAAGCGTTCCAACCCTTCCGCGGGCGGCTGCGACAGGGTAAGGGAGTGGAAGAACATGGACAGACGGTTGAGGAGAGAGCTGTCGAGTGCCGCCTTCTTGAAGAGAGAGTAATCTTTGTATTTGTTAATGAGGACGTTGATGTCATCCAGCAGGCGCCTGCCCCGGCGCACCAGATCCGTCGAGAGCTTCCACATCAGTTTCTGGGTGATGGGTGTCGGGATGTCCTCTACCTCTCCCCAGATAAACCTGCCGGCGGGGATATAGGCGAGAAGTTCCGCAGGCAGTGTCTTGCCCGGCTTCAGTTTGGAGATCTCACCGCTGGTAAGCTGCGATAGTTCCTTGAGTTCAACCATCTCGTCACGGCCATAAGGGATGAGATGCCCGGAAGTGATGAACGCCGCCAGGGCGAGGTTGATCTGGTCGTCCGTCATTCCCCACTTTCCCTTTTTCAAGGCAGCCCGGATATAGGCGACGCCTTCCGCACGGGAGGAAAGGGTCAGGATATGCGAAACAAGTTCATTGGCGGGATCGAGGGAGACAAGAAAACTGCTGCCCCTTTTGGCAACGATCCCGAGGGGTTCCGGCAGGGCGTTGATATACGTGACGAGTCCCTTTTTCTCCGCCTCTTCGATGGTGATCCTCCCCTGCCTGATGAAGTCCTGGAAAAGGGCGTGCAGATGCTGGGAAGAGATATAATCCACCCGCGGCATGATCCGGGTGTGGTTGGGGAACAGCTCGGAAAGGCTGTAGTCGAAAAGATGGGAGAGCAAACGTTCTATTGGCAGATAGCCGATATCCCTGATGTTGTCCACACGTTTTCCCGACCCGTAGATAACCTCGCCGTCGAAGTATAGACGGGTGATGGTCTCCCGGAATTCCGCCTCGTCCCGGCGCAGGTCGCCTCCGAGCGCGGGAAATTCCCCCGCCAGCATTTTTTTGGCAATAAATTCTTCGATGAAGGCCGTCTCTTCGTCATTCGGCAATCTTGGGACCCAGAAAACAACAGCGGCAAGGAAGGGCGAGGCATTGGCGTCTTTCCAGGCGTCGCTCCCGATATTCTCCGCAAAGGGCGAGAGGATGACGAGAAACCCGTCGATCCGTTTCTGTATCCCCTCGATCATATTTTCCATTTCTTCCCGCTGGAGCGAGAGCGGAGAGGCGGTCAGGACGACGCATTCCCGTGGGCTGTTTTGCCAGGTAAAGCGGTATCTCTTTCCTTCCCTGATATCCCTGAGGGGGAGATAGGGTAAAGCGATAAGGCTGCATATCTCGGAAAACAGGACATTCCTGTCGGCAAATCGCTCACGGACCGCCTTGATCTTCCCCCGTGCCCTGATTCCTTCATCTATCGTGGTGTCGAGGAAATAATGCTCTCCCTCGCGGTTGACGTACATCTGGTGCGCTACGAGGGGATCGAGGATGCCGCTTTTGATGTAGTCGTAGTTGATCTGCGAGGTCAGGGTGCTTACTTTCTTCAGGAGGAGTTCGGCAATCTCTTTGGCGTTCTTTCTCTTTTCGAAGGGAGATATCTCGGTAAGCGCCAGTATCTTGATCACGGCCAGGGCGGTCTCCTGCTGTACAGGCTGGGAGAGGATCATGCCGATATTCCCCCGGTAGTAGTCATAAATGACCCGCGCCAGGGGCGAATACTCGGGAATCTCGCGGATGCGCTCCTCGAAATGGTCGAAGATGGCCTCCGGCGTGATGAGGGTGGAGGGGGGATCGTCAAAGGCCTTTTTCACTTCCGAAAAAACGAACTGGATAACCCCCCGGTGCTGGGAAAAGACAGGGGTCAGCCCGGAGAGGTACCGGGCCGTGAAGGGGTGCAGGGGGTATGTCTTGCGGAAATCTTCATAGCGGAGATGAAGCGCCGGGTAGTAGTGTTTCAGTTCGTCAAAGATATTTCTGATGACGGACTCGGCGCCTTCCTTTTTGATCACGATCCGCTGGTCGATAATGTCCTCGATATGGGAGGAGGAGAGGTTCACCCGCACGGGATAGCGATCCTTGATCCGGTTGAAGATGTTCGACGAGATGTGTCCCGTCTCCTCGATCCATTCCTGGAGGGAGGCGATCACCCACAGAGGGTGGTGGAAGGAAAACTCGCCCAGGAACTGAAGGAACCGGATGTCTTCATAAAACGCCGACGCGGCGGGTTTTGCCCTCAGGAATTCCGAAAGCTCGTCGATCAGGATAACCGTCGGTCGGTCGACGATCTCCCGGAACTGCTCCTGCCGGTTGGCGCCGCCGCCCTGATAGCCGCAACTATCTAAGACGATGCGCTCCAGCGGCAGCGAGGCGGGGTATTTCACGAGGGAAATCTTCACGGGGTTGATATTCCCCGCATTTATTTCCGGGAAGTCGGCAAGGAGGGGTGTTCTTCCCTCCTTCAGCAGGAGGAAGAGGTAAGAGAGAAAGTGGGACTTGCCGCTCCCGTAGTTGCCCTTGAGAAAGACGCCGCACCCCCTTCGTGCATTGACCCGTGCGAGGATGACCCTGAGTCCTTCTTCCACTTCCCGCGTCAGGACAAAGGAAGACGTGATGGCATCGGGGATCGTGTCCGCGTCGTCCAGCTCGATGACCGGTTTGATGTCGGGGATGTCTATAATGTCGCGTAGTTTTTCTGCCATCGTCGCTCCTTCTTCAGTAATCCGTAAAGGCGTTTCGCCTCGGGTCGGACAGTCAAGATATTAATATAAATGCGAACATACCATATTAAAAGGCTGCTTTCAAATCATATCAAACCATTAACTCGACGCAGCCTGCCCCGTATCCCCGCCTCCGCGAGGACACGCTTGATACGGGGGCGACCTGCATAACGGCTTTGCCCAAGTGGGAAAATCAAAAGCTTATAGTATGTCTTCTAAATTGCGTGAGCCGTGAATTACACGATGGATTTCAACGGTTTTTTCGCGGACGATATAGAATACAAGGTAGGATTCGATAACAAGAACACGATAGCCGGAATTTTTGAGCTTGTCATCTCTTGGTATGTGGCCAAGAAGTGGATGCGTTTGAAGGTTGCCAATGCGTTGGTCAAGTTTATCAATAAAGACTGCTGCATTAGCTGGGCTGTCATTTGCGATCCAGTCGAAGATTGATGTAAGATCATCAACAGCGACTGGAAGATAACGGAGAACGTACTTATTTGCCATGCAAACTCTGCCTGAGTTTCTTGATTACTTGAGAATGGGTAAGTCCCTTTTCACCCGCTGCAGCTTGAGCTTGAGCAACGGCAAGCTTTCCGAAAAGCTCTACTTTGGCATTGAGTCTATCATAATGTTCGATGCTCATAACGACGAGATCACCCTCACCGTTCGTGGTCAGAAAAACTGGTTCGTCCTGTTCATGGCACAAAGCGGCAATGGCACGTGTTTGATTACGCAGGCTCGATATGGGTTTTATGATTGGCATGGTTCCTCCATTAAAAAAAGCTTTTGGAAAATAATGTATCACCTAATATTGATAAAATAAAGAACGAATTTGCGACACAGTTCCGATAACACAACGTAAGCGCTTTTTGAGTATTAGGGGCAGCTGCCACTAATTAAAAGAATGTCTGGTAATTGGTGGCTGACCCCGATTTCTGCAAAATCGGACCGTTGGGACAGCGGACTTTAGCAAGGCTGGTTTTATCATAGCGGACGGCAAAAATGAGTAGTCATTGCGAGGGTGAGCCGAAGCCCTGAGCAACGCGAAGGGGCAGCGACGCGGCAATCTAATGAGATTGCTTCACTTTTCCTCTCGCTACGCTCATGGTTTCAGTTCACCGCAATGACCATATGTCATGAGTAAAAGTTTGAATGCGACTTGCCATAAGGCAGGTAAGCCTACGCAATATGAACATGTAATCGCTTTCCCAGTGCCTTCGCCACCCGATCCAATGTTGACAGCTTTATATCTTCTGCATGGTTTTCAATCCTTGAGATGGCCGTTTTCTTAGTCTTCAGACGATTTGCCAGATCCTCCTGGGTCAAACCAGCAGATTCACGCGCTTGACGAAGAACGATCCCGATCTTGAACTGCTCATAACCTTCGTCAAAACCATTAGCGAATTCTTTGTCTTTCTTTTTTCTATCAGCTATATATTTCTTCAAGTCACTCATTTCTTTTCCCTCCTGCTTAAAAATTCTTTCCTATAAAATTCGGCTCTTTCTATTTCCTGCTTCGGTGTTTTCTGAGTCTTTTTCATAAAACCATGGGTAAGAACAATTACGGAATGTCTATCAAAGAAACAGAATATTCTATAACTGTTCGTTCCATACTGAATCCTGCATTCCCAGATATCTGTTCCGGTCAGTTTTTTAAAGTATGTTGATGGTACAGTTTCTAGATCCTCCAATAGACGCAACACCCAGATGATCTTCTGTGCTACTTTGCCGGTTAAGGAATCAAGAAACTCCTGAACAGGACATCGACCTTCCATGGTCTTATAAAGGATGATCTTTCTAATCATGGCTACAAGTTAACATGCGCGTTAACATTTGTCAATCCGTGTCAACAAAAAGTGTAGGAGGCAGCCGAGCATAAAATCGGACCGTTGAATTTGGTTATTCGGGGGTTATGCGGGGGACATAACATTTAATTCCACGCTTCGAATATAAGTGTTATGTCCCCCGAATTATCCGAATTATCCATCTTCCAGTTTGTAATTGAGGTGAGGATTACCATAAGAACTGTAGCATATGAAGTTGCTGTAGTAGCCCTGATAGCGCATCGCCTGAACCCACTAAGCGTGAGGGTTTTTGATGAACTGCAAAACCTTATGAAGATTTGGGGCGCGTGCCGTGATTGATTCATCAAAAGCCGACCATAGCATCCGTGCAAACTGATTGGCCTCTAGTCCCAATTTGCATACGTAAGCTTCGCTAATCCCCAGAAAGTCCTTTCCGTGTATGATGCGTAGATCGTCAACTTCTTCGAGTTCATCTCGGATCTGCGAATGCGCGGCCTCTATGAACGACAATTTTTCCAACGAAATCTTGGCGTTATGGAGTAGCGCTTTCAAGAAGGAAGGAAACTCAAAGACAATCTTTCCCAGTTTCTTACGCACGTATTTCGCGGCAGGGGTGCGTTGAAAAGGTAGGTCCATACAGTCTCGCTGAGAGACAATCCTGAGTAAGCCAACATCTCGACACATCACAATAACATTGCTGAGCACTTCCCAAGGATTGAGGGCTTCTCGCTGTAGACCAAGATATATCGCTTTTTTCATTACCGTGATCTCCGCAAGATAACCTTCAATGTCCTTTCGGTCTGTGATCCAAACATTTGCCGGAATAGCTCGTCCAAGCAGGATATCATAATCGGCATCGACGAAGAAGCGTGCCCTTGTTGTTCGGTCCTGTAGGTTGGCGGCCACAATTAGAATACGACCTTTTGCCCCTCCTTCATGTACGTCGACTTCGACGTATTTGTCCAGCTCCAGAATGCGCACATCCGGGTTTATTGTGTCACGAGCAAGCCATTCCAGCAGAATGCGGTCGCTCTCTCCCTCTACGAAAAGTTCATGTCGCTGGTCGTCCATTCTGTACGCCGCAATCAAGGAAGTGATTGTTCGTCGCAGCACTTGTCATACTCCGAGATTTAAACACTGATCAGGATAGCTTCCTGCGATTTCCGGTGAGTGTGTCGCAACAATGAGTTGCGGCTGTGCCATGGACGCGCATCGCAGCATTGCGGGTAACAGCTTGCGCTGCCACGCAATATGCATTGACATTTCCGGTTCGTCTACCGCAATGACTGTTCCTCTTCGGCGCGTGGTCATAGCGGAGGAAAGCAAATACAAGAGGTGGTACTCCCCAGAACTCAACTGTAGTTCATTCAACTTGCTCTGATTCTCTGTGTAGATCGTCAGGCCTTCTCGAACATCTACTTGGATTTTCTTGTCGAGAAGGAAGTCATTCACAACTTCCTCGAATGTACTCAATCGCTGCGCTAGCAAGTCCCGTTCCTGGGCGCGAGATTCCAGGACCTCTACGTAGGAACCAATTATGGGCAGGACGTGTTGCTTCGACTTGGATCGTTTCGGTTGGGATAGGATGTCCCTGAGCTGGGGATAATCCCAGCGTTCCCGAGACAATTGGAACCTATCCGCAATTTCATCGCTTTTACGAATCCCCTCTAGGCGCTGCAGCAATTCAGCTGCGGGGAACTCTTCACCTCTTGGGTGCGTGACTCTTTCTATGATCTTTGTAAAGAGATCAGGCTGTCCTATTGAAAAGAAGCGCCCGTGCTCAAGTTGTGCTTCACTCATGAAGCGCTTGATTCGCCTCGAAATGGATCGATCATAGTGTGGTTCTGGCTGCGCAAATCTGGGCACATTGATGTATGGTTGAACAATTTCATCGCGCGAGGCTGGCCTCTCCTGAGCAATCATATGCGTGGTTTGCTGTTGTCGAATCTCTTTCGCATTACTGCGCAGTCGATCAATGCTTATGAAATCGACAGATACGTCCTTTATATGTTCAAAGTATCTTTCCCGGAATTCATCGACTAATGTTTGTAGTTGCACATCGAATGAACCCTTCGCTCTGATGTGAAGCTCGACAATATTGTCGTCGAACGTCACTTTCAATACAATCTTTTCTTTATCTTTGAGCTTGGTTGTTTGAGGAACAACAGAGATAAACGAGTTATCACTAAACGTGAGCCGTGCAGATTTAAACGGGACTGCCCTGAAGGGATCAAAATCGAGTTGCACGAGTCCACTAATCATTGCGAGAAGCGTGGTCTTCCCGACTCCGTTTAGACCGTAGAGGATAATAAGAGAAGCAGTATCTTCGTGCTCGGTCGCGGTAGGAAATGCGATCTTGTAATCGTACTTCGCAAAGAGCCCTAGCACTTCGAACATTTGCAGTTGCATGTTATCTCCTTTACAGTGGTGATATAATTTAGACAATGACACATCAATAAAGCAATGCTACATCAATTTTTTAAATGGAGTTGCATTACCCATATAATTCTTGAATAAACTTCAGAACACAGTGCCTTTATTTACTGAAAGAGTTCATACCATACTTGATGTGAAAAAACAAATGATTACCGGATGAAAGCGTGAATATCTAAAGACGGGATGGATATCTCGCTTTCAGAAAGAAAATAATGACCATTAATGGTAGATTTCGGAGAGGAAATGACGGAGATCAGGCAACTTCTGGAATATCTTCTGGAGGCGGGCTGCGATCACATAACAATCGGGCAGTATCAACAGCCTACCCGGGACTATTATCCGGTGATTAAATACTACCATCCGGACGAATTTGCTTCCCTGAAAGAGTCTGCCCTGAAAATGGGGTTTCGACATGTTGAAGCGGGGCCGCTGGTGCGCAGCTTCTACCATACAGCAAAAGCCTGGTAAATGCCACACGGATCAAGGTTTCTTATCCGTGGCGACCCCCATGATATTACGGTTAATGGCCTTGGGATCTATGAGTTTTTCAATGGCATCCGTGACGGCGTTATTGATCTCCACAGTCAGGTGTTTTCTGAGATCTTCATCAGTAAGATTTACGTCCTCGCGCGATGAATCGCCCTTTACCGTGTAGGTATGAATAATGGAGGCCTTCTTTACATCCGCAAGATAAATACTTAAAACCACTCTTGTTCGGTAATTTGCCTTC
>JAPLJS010000118.1 GCA_026388545.1 Deltaproteobacteria bacterium | reverse complement strand
AACTCCTTCATGGATCGCAGTATGTTTTGGAGTGGGAATGTATCCTGACTTGTCACCGGCAGAAATTTGTCATGTTTAAGGGGATTGATGTAGGTAAAGCATTTCCCACAACCTGACGTTACGCTGCGCAGACTTTCACACTTTTCGACCGATCTTCCGGGAGCAAGATCAATCATCACGGCAAAAAGGCGCTCATTATAGGTTATAGACGCTACATCGTCAATTGTATCAATAACGCCTTCACTGTAGAGAAACCCAAGGGCAAGTTCTTCCGTCAGCTGGTTGAGGCAAAGGAGGGAGGCGTATTCCGTGCCGTTAATATAGATCTTTAAAGATATTTCGCCGATCACGCTTTTTTCCGTATCGCACAACCTGATGGCGTCATCATCACAGATGATCTCTTTGACGGAAAAGTCGCTATATAATCTCTCGTCCATGGATGACCCCTTAACAAAGAATCCGCTGCTAAATCACTTTTCATCCGCAAGAGCTTTCATGGCCCTTTCTCCAACCCTTGTTTTGTCAAAACAATAGGTCTCCATTCCGGGAACGATCATCCGGACGGTGGGAATATCCACATCGGACCGTGTGAGATTGACGGCGATCACGCGATTCAACCCCCTCGCCCGGAGTTTGGAGATCATGTTTTGAATGTCCTCGTAAATGTCGGTGCTGTAGCCCACCTCGAGTTCCTTAATACCCTTTTGATGATAGGCATAGAAACGGGGGTCTTCCTCTTCGCCATGTCTCAGATAAAGAGGCACCGTTTCACACATCCCTTCAATGCCATATTTCTGGATAAAGAGGGCCCGGGTCGTCGCAATCTCGAGAAGAGCGCGAACCGTTGCAACCTTGGGATCCAGATGGGCTCCGAAGCCGTCTATGGGCGCCATGGTCCGGTGTAGCAAATCGCGGGAAAAAGCAGCGACAACAGGCATCCCCACATCCGTGGTGATATCTTTGGCCACCATTTCGATACCCGCTTTTTCAAACTTTTTGAAAATGCCGATGATGAATTCGTTCTCCTGGTCGTCTTCGATAAAGATGGCATCGTGGAAATGCTGCGTGTACTGAGTAATACTCCAGGCATCTCGTTCTATGACCTCTGCAAGACCGTGAATCACAGCCTCCTCCATGGTATTCCCGGCGGCAATACCGTTGGTATGGGTTTTCGTCAATAAGACGCCGTCTTCGTGATAGGGATGATAGACCGCGCATGCCGGGACCAGAATATCCTCTTCTCCGGCAAGGTCACACCCCCACGCCCAGTAGATTTCCTTGTTATGATCATAATCGCTGAACTGTGACAGAATAAGATCCCGCGGATCAAGGACGTTGAATTTCGATATGAGATCGCGATAACTCCCTTTGACAAGTTTATCCAGATACTCTTTCCGGAATTCGGAACAGTAGCGCTCGATCGCTTCCATGGTAATGGAGACCTGCGCCTGGATCGGGGAAACGCCTTTGCCCGTGTGGCTTGTCGCCGAACCGTCGGGCCTGATGCGATCACAAGTAAAAACCGGGATCCCGATCCTATCCACTTCCGTGGCGTTTCTAAATGACAGCATCCCGGCCGTTTCCTTGATTCTTTCTATAAACTGCAAGGTGTCGGCCGGTGTCTTGGAGCGGTGGGTCTCCAAGATATAGACTTTGGGACATTCTTTGAGGGTTATGCTGGGCATCTTTCTTTTTACCTCCATAAGATCAGCTAAATTTAAGGTAATACACCATCAAAATGGTAAAGCCAGTACTTGGCATAAGACCAGAATCCTTCAATGCCGTTGAGGTGATCGCGGCCATTGGGTTTTCCCTTATCCTTCTTGATGACCACATGATTGCCGCGAATGTCCGGGAACGTATATGCGCCAATCATCGGTAGAGCAGTAGAAATGTGAACCTGACCCCAATTACCATCATTTTATGCCGCAAAATTAAGGATTTCCACCTCTGCACCACGGTCCATCCTGCTGATTATGTCGTCAACCTTTTGCATGATCTGATCTTCAATGAGATATTCGCTGCAATTGCCGCACTGCAGCACGGGCAGATTTTTAATGATGATAATGGCGTGAATATCAGTTTTAAACGGAAGATCTGTAATGACCTTCACCAAATCGTTTCCGCATGTGTGGCAGTTCATAGCATCCTCCTGGTCTTGCCATTGGATTTCCATTTGTCACTTGATGGCTTATAAGCTGTTATAATTATTACTACATCATTATTGATATCCATTGTAACATGTAAATGAAAAACCTCATTGGCGTAAGTTGCATAAATCAAGTAACTCGGCAGATATTTGTCATCCTTATACTCCTCAATTACCTCATAAGTGTCCACGGATGAAATTATCGACTGCCTTGGAATATGCCGTTTACGAAGTCTCATGTTGACATGGTACGTCCAGTATATTCTGCCATTGCTAATACAAGATTTTATAAAGTCCAGCGGTTTCATTCCGAGATACCCTTTCCTGATGATACGATCCTATGATTCGATAATCTTGATCTCTGCATCCGTCAATCCATACAGTTCATAAACCAGCCGGTCGATCTGGCTGTCCGTAGCGTCGATCCGGCGCTGGAGAAAGAAATAGGGGACAGCCACCGATTATCATGCGTATCAATTAGTGGCTGTCCCTCCCACTGATTATCCCAGCAAGTATGTTTTTGACGAGGATGCGTTTCTCTGCCAAGTATCGGATTGCAACCCAAAGTGTTCCGCCTCTTAAATAACGGTCACTTGATTGCACTGAGCAACCGCCTGATTTCTGCAACAAGGTATAACTCATCTTCCTTGGTCACAATCCGGGCATGCGTGACCGCCAAACGAATTGGCTGAAGCCGTTGTAGTGATTCACGAACGCTTTCCTTTTTCTTGAACATAGTCTCAAAGATTTCTCGCCAGTGGTCTTTCCGGCAGATGATCGTTTCATAGTCAGTGAAATCAGCAACTTCTATGAATGTCAACATTCCCCCGTTGCGTTCGGCCCGTTCTTTCTTGAACTCCCACTTTTCATAAAGCTCGGATGCTAAACGTTTTTTCGGCCAATTAGGACCGTAACGGGAAGTCATTTTTTCATCAATAAACTGACGCAACCGCCTCTCAAATCTCTGCAAACGGTCATGGCACCTATTCGTTCGTTGCAGGTCAGTTTCTTCTTTTGGATCAGTCGAGGGCAAGGCAGCAGACCCGTGCAGCTCCAAATCTAGAGACACACCATCAAGACCCGCAATTCCAAGGCCTTGGTGAAAGGCTGCGTCTGGGAAATCAGTAAGCGCCGTGTTGAACCCACGATTGACATAGAAATCAGTCCGAGCGACAGGGTCGATGAAGACCGACTTCGGGAAAGTAATCTTGTCTCGCCAGTCACCAAGATCGAGCCGAAGAGACGTCGTAAATTCCGGATCGAATCCCTTCATCGTCCTGAGTGCATTACCCATGCACTGCAACTCAAGGATAGCCGTAACGGACCTTGCTGCATCTTCTCTATGAAGCCAAGGGGTCGTGATTGCTTCAAGGGAGCGTTGCCGGTCAAGAAAGATGTCGTTGGCATGTCTCTGAGCGAACTCGGAAACAGCTCCGACTTGATATGACTCTAGAAGGTGTGTCGCCTCGAATGCCTGCGGAAGCCGAAACATGGCTTCATGGCTTTTCAGTAAGTCACGAAACTCCTGTTGTTGTTTTTCCATCTCGGCTACGATGACAGAAGACATGGTCTCTCTCTGGGCCTGGCCCAGAGCAGTTTCCCTGATCAGTGCCTCGTTGCGGTAGATCTCCTTTGCCAACATGGTACTTGCAGAGATTTCTGCAAGATAACGTTTCTCGATTTCGAACAGCTCTTGTTCACGTTCAAAGTGCATGGCTTTGGCCACACTCACCGCGTTCTCTTCTATATAACGTCTTGCATCTTTAAACGGATCAATTACCCGCATGCGGTCTTGATCGTGTTTCATGATCCTTTCCATGACAGCAGTTGCAGAGTTCTCTATCAGATATCGGTTTGTTTCCGCAAGGGTGCCATGTGCTAACTGCTGCATAGCCTTAGCTGTTCCCGTTTTTGTCTGCTTCTTCAGTCGCTCGCTCCGTACTGAAAAATAGTGACGATATAACCGAACCAGATAGTTGGTGCTGCCCTCGGCATCCCCCTTCGGAAGGTCGATGGTTATCGGTGTGTGGGAGACACCTTCCACTTCGTTGCTCCTAACCTGTCGTTCACCGTCCATATAGGAGTGCAGAAGCCATCTGTTGTGAGCAATAAATTCCCGGGCGAAAATCTCAACCTCCGCATCCGTGATCTTGCTGATTTCTTCATCTGTGAATCCTTCTTCCTTCCGAACCTGCGCGTCCTCCTGGCCATCTCCAGTCATAGTTTTTTTACCGACCAGACTCAGCACTTTCCGGGCAAAATTCAAGCCAACCACATCTGACATCATGAGTGTTTTAGTCAAGTTTGAACTCATCTTGTCGTTCAGCGATCCACAATGCACCTGACCCAGTGCTTTGGTCTCGAGATCGAAGTCGTGCATACGTGAAGGGCTGCTTATGTCAATTCTCATATCGTATTACCAAATAACAGGTATCGTGGCTTGCATTTGTTTGATAAGATATTGCTTTCTGATAGGAAAAATATAGGAAAGTTCCGTTTGTATGTCAATTATTTTTTTCCCACAATATGTTGTGTCGGTGTGTGATGGTTGAGAACTGTAATATTGTAAAAGGGGACAGGGAGCCATCGATTGTCGCATACGGTGCAGATATTTGTGATTTGCCGGGACTCAAAAGGCATATTTGAGTCTTTTTCGGACAGGCCCGTCTCTTACGCCTCTTGTTCATGATGCGTTATGGCGTTAATTAGGGACAGATGTCCCCGATTCTCCACATTTTTTCGCCAATTCAATCCTTCTCTTCAACGATTTTAATTTCTTCTTCTGTCAAATCATAGAGTTCGTAAACGAGCCGGTCGATCTGGCTGTCCATGGCGTCTATCCGGCGCTGGAGGACCGTTTTGTCATGATCCGTATTTGCTTCTGCCAGTTTCTTGTTAAGCGTAAGCATCTGCTCGACCAGGGCCACCATCCTGTCGTGGCGGGCCTTGTCGGCGGGGTCGGTGAAGTTGATGGTGCGAACCGGCAATTTCTTCACATCTCCAACTGACAACCGGGGAAAACTTTTTGTTACTATCTTGTTGGAAACGTATGGATATAAAAACGATAGTAGCTGCGAGTTTAGTATTCCAAGGAGATACTTCATTGACAACTGCGTTGATGATGATGGATTAACATTCAATATTGTTTTGTAGTGGCAATATGTTTCCTCAGTATAACAAGCTTGAATGTGGCGACTCTTTTTCCCAGCAATTTCTCGAATAAGAATTCTTGGCCCCGTAAGCCAATCCATAGTTCTATAATCGTGTAGCCAAGGACCATATTTAATCCACTCACCTCTTTCCCTTGTTATTAAATATCGCGACACGTCCTTTCCTGCCAATTCGGGTAGGTAGTCATTAGCAAGCTTAGTGGCGGCGTGAAAAACACGTTTTTTAATCTGTTCTGGCGTATGTTTCAAGCTGTTATAGGCTTGACAACCTAAAGAGGCGCGCGCAACCTCATCAAGTCGTGGCCAATTATTTAGTATCTTGATTACCAACCCTCCTGCATTACCACCCAATCGGGTTTCAAAAACATAACCATCGGCATTTGCCCATGATCGTTGCGTTACAAGAGCGGGTTCACAATTTTCCAGCTCTCGAGATGTTGATATCTCAGAAGGTTTTTTTATCTTAATCTTATGATTTGTTTTCGGTAAAGTTTTATATAAAAAAATGAGAGCTGTATGTACATCTGCTGCTTTGAAAACATAGTGGTCAAAGACAACTATTTCGCAGATTTCTGATTGATCAAGTATAAATTTTCTAAGTTTATCAGTAAATTTCAAAGTTAACCAAGTGTTGGGGACAATATAACCCATCCTTCCATCTTTTCTTATTAGGTCAATGCCACGTTGAATGAAAAGATGAAATAGGTCCATTTTGTATTGAGATACTTCGTATATCTTTAGGTAATCTGTAACGGCATCAGGATGTTTATCGCTCCTCATAACTAAATACGGCGGATTGCCGATAACCGCATCAAATCCCCCATCTTTGAAGATTTCCGGAAACTCCTTTTCCCAGTCGAAGACATTCACCCGATACTGATCATCTTCATCAAAGAACCCCGCCTGTTTCCCATCGTAGAAATCCGGGCCGATGAGGGAATTGCCACACTTGATGTTGCTTCCCAGATCGGGGAGCGCCCTTTCGCGGAAGAGCCTGAGCTGACTGGAAAGGGTTTGTTCGTTTTCCCCTTCGAGAACTTTGAGAAGGAGGGAGAGCTTAGTGACTTCCACAGCCTGGTGATCGATATCCACGCCATAGATGTTGTTGAGGAGGATGCGCTTCCGCTCCGCCGTTGTCAACCGCCACTCGCCGCGAATGACCTGATAGAGGGTCGGGTTTCTGCCTTTTGCCCACTTTTCGGGATCGTCTGCCATGTACTGATCACGGTACCAATCAAGGAGATATTGATAGGCGCCGATAAGGAAGGAACCGGAACCGCAGGCGGGATCGAGGATGCGGATATTGCTCGCGCTCCCACGGGGTCCTGGCTTTTTTCCTTCCAGGAGTTTTCCCACCGTATTTTTCACGATGTAATCGACAATGTACGTCGGGGTGTAGTAGACGCCGCCCGCTTTTTTGACTTCCGGTTTTTCCTCCACTTTCGCCCGGTGTCCCGGTGTTAGATAGATGACCTTTCCCAGAAACTGCTCATAGACCAGGCCCAGGATGTCGGCGGGGAGGACGGAAAATTCATAAGGGCTTTCAGGATAATAGAGGCTTTTGAAGATATCCTTCAATGGCTTATCATCGATGGAAAGATTAAGGGTCAAGTCGTCCGGCGGTTCAAAACGGCCTTTCTCTTCCCGGAAATGAAAGAGGCCGGAATTGTATTTATCGTCGGCGTTGTAATAGATTTGAATCAAACGCTGATAGATATTCATACCGTTCTGAAGGGCCATAAGCTGGACGTCCGGTTCGATACCTCTGTCTTCGCAGATGCGCAGGAAGATGATCCGGTCGATCGTTCGGCCTACGGCGAAATTGAGTTCCCGCTGGGTAAGCTTCGGATTGCGGAGGGCGATATTCTGTGCCAGAGACTGCCGCCAGACCTCGATCTCGGAAAGGAAGGCCTTATCCACCTCGGCAGTGCCTTTCTTGAGCCGGGCCGTATCCGCATATTTATCGAAGGAGCCCTTCAAGACTGCTTCCTTGGAGAAAACGGCGGCGATCTCTTCCCAGCGAGGAAGATAATCCCGATCATTGAGGTACATTATACGTGCGGTGGATGCCTTGTCGTTCTTATCCGGTTTGATCCGGCAGTCATAGACAACAAATTCCTCGAAATCGGTCAGGATGGAAAGGGGAAGCTTTGCGGACCAGGCGTACCGACGCAGTTGATAAGCAGGACCGATTTCTTCGGCAATATTCACGGATGGTTTTTTTGCTTCCACGAAAAATTTTCGCGTACCTCCGATGCGGAAGCAGTAATCCGGGGCTTTCGTGGCGCCTCCGACCTTGATGGCATCCTCATGGATGACATCTTTGTATGCCTCAGCGTGACCGACAGTGTTGTCTACATCCCACCCCAGAGCCTTGAAGAACGGATCGATAAATTCCCGGCGCAGTTGCGTTTCGTTATATCTGCCCGAATGGTAAGATTCACGATGAAGGTCAAAGCGTTCAACTAACTCAATTATTTCTTTGGAAACGGGCGTCCGCATCAGACACCCAGTTTCTTAAACATATCATCGGCGTCTTTACATTCCGTAAGACCCTTGCCGGACTCGCTGTCCCGGAATACGGTAATCGTCTCGTCATTCGGGATTTCCACGGGGAAGGGCAAACCTCGCCTTAATTTTACCTGACGAAAGAAAATATTGATCGCTTCTGTTGTGGACAGTCCCAGTGACTTCAGGATTTTCTCCACCTCTTCTTTCAGCTCTCTTTCCGTCCGGGCGTTGATCATTGCTGTTCGTGCCATGATGTTTACCTCAATTTGTTTTGAATTATTGTATGACATATGCTTTACGCTTTCAAGGCTTCTTTTGCGTGGTGTCAAACTATGCCTTATCGTCTGGGTTATGTGCTTTTTTTTCAGGTTAAGAGCGGTATTCCTGCAATTTCTAACCTAGATGATTTTTTTGGAAATGGTGAACTTGATTATCACACATCATGTTGCATATTTGCTATCTCTTCCAAGAGCGCTATAAGCCGCGGCAACCGTGCTTGGCTTGCACGATCGGGTAGCAATTGTCCTGGAATCGCATCAAGAAAATTTTCATCAGCCAAGAATATTCGAAACGTTGTGGAAAGAAAAGTTTTTAATTCATCAGAGGAACTTTTTATTTCATCAATGATTTCGCGACGTCCATCCAGAACAGTTATAATGTCTTCCATGTCGTGACTTGCCATATAATCTCCCTTGCCGCGTCCCTTAAAAGCTTCGATTTTTGTTGCAAGAAAATAAGGGGGAGTAACAAGTTTAATTGCAAGTTCTTTTTCGAACTCCACATAATTTGCATTTTCAATGGCAGGCAGATACCAACGGTTGGAGAATCCGAGAATATCCTCTTGAGTAGGCATGATATCAACTTTAATACCATTGACCAGCCAGCGACACGACGGCGCATCTTCACTCATATCATTTCTAAAACCCTTGCTTCGAAGATCTACTTCAAGCCTGTAGTATTCCGCCCTTGTAGCAATATCAATAATGACATCCACATCCTTTGTTACCCGGACTTCCGGCATCGCAGGGTCCGTAATGAATAATCCCGTGGCACAACCACCGACGAAAACTACTTTCTCCCTAAGATTACCAAGTCGCCTGGCCACAGTAGTGATCATTTGGATATTCACATCTCCGGTATTGATCATGATGATTCCAAACGTGCTTTGAGTTCTGTGATGGCGATTTCTCTTTCGCGGGTTCTTCCGTCGCGGATTGCATCAACTAAGGCCAATAATTCATAAAGCTTTCTATCTTTTAAAGCAGCCTTCGGAACAGACTTATAAAGGGGCGAAAATTCATATCCACGAACAGTGCCTTCCGGATCAGGCCATACGGGAGGAGGTTCCGTCGGTTGAGAAATCATGTCTTTGAGGGGGGGAGCTGCATATGAGGTAGGAATGCCTCGGGTAAGGCTACCATGATCAGGTGGGAAGGCATATTTAATACCGTGAATGAGAAATTCTTCAAAAGACTTTTTTAGAAGGCGCCCTTTTTGCGAGCCCATTAAATGTGCTGCAACCGCACGCCTTATACCTGCATGGACCTCGGACGTGCTCATATACAAATCACTGGCCAGGGATGCATAAGACCACTGGGCTTTCCCGAGTGAGACAAGTTTCAGGAGAATAAATATATCTTGGGGTTTAAGAATCATGGCGAGATTATATTCGCGATTCGCGAATAGCGCAAGACATTTTTTCAATTTGATATTGTTTTGAGTTGTGTAGCAATGCCCAGATACAGTTACCACAATCGGCGACTTGTATTTGAAGCCTGGTTACCCCGTCTTCTCTAACGGCATATTTACATCTCTGTGTCCTTGCATTCGGTATCCGTTTTCAACGTTTTTAAACACGGGAGGTATTCCTGCAATTTCTAACCTAGATGATTTTTTTTGAAATGATGGAAATCATTGAGTCTATAAACATATCAATTTCTTCGGTGGTGTTATACAGATAGAAGCTTGCCCGGACAACCCCCTGGGCATTAAGACTTCGAGTAAGCGGAAATGCGCACAACCCCCCAGCTCTTACCGCGATTCCGTCATCGTTGAGGAAATTCGCGATAACATTCGGACTGACGATTTCACCATTCTTGATGATATTGAAGGAGATTATCCCGCACCTTTTTGTACTCTCTGCCGGTGCATAAACGATTACCCCATCAGTCGCGCGCAATTTTGCCAGCGCGTAACCGGCAAGTTCCGTTTCATATTTGAAGACGTTTTCCATCCCGATTTTCCCGAGATAGTCTATGGCGCCTTCGAGTATGTCGCCAGTATTCGGATCAATCGCACCCCCAAGCGCTATTGCACCGCATACCTCCGGGGTACCTGCCTCGAACTTCCAGGGCAGCTCGTTCCAGGTTGCACGTTCCAGCGTCACATCGGCAATCATGCCACCCCCCGACAGAAACGGCGGCATTTTTTCCAGAAGATCTTTTTTTCCATGTAAGACGCCAATCCCCAGAGGGGCCAGCATCTTGTGGCCGGAAAAGGCGAAGAAATCGCAATCGATGTCCTGGACGTTTACCGGCATGTGCGGCGCTGACTGCGTCCCATCAACCAGAACGAGCGCCCCAGCTTCATGGGCAACTTTTGCGACCTCTCTTACCGGATTTATTGTTCCCAGCACGTTCGAAACGTGCGCACAGCAGACAAGCCGTGTTTTGTCGGTTATATGTTTCCGTATATCATCAGGGTCAACTGTTCCTTTATCACTTATTCCCACCACAGTAATCGTTATTCCGAATAATTCCTTGAGCCTCTGCCAGGGGACAAGATTGGAGTGGTGTTCTGAAATGGGGATTATGATCTCATCGCCCGGTGAGAGCCCGATGGTCTTATCCATACAAAACGCGAGGGAATAACAGACAAGGTTTATGGCTTCCGTGCTGTTGCGGACAAAGACAATTTCCTGATAAGTCTTGGCGCCGACAAACCTGGCAACATTTTCGTGCGCCTGTCTGTACATCGCGGACGCGGTATTGCTTATCTCATGCGTTGATCTGCTGACCGCGGCGTTATATTTTGAATAGTACGTTTGAATCGTGTTCAGCACCTGGACAGGCTTCTGCGTCGTGGCGGCATTGTCGAAGTATATTATGTTTCTGCCGCCTATTTTCTGTTTTAGAAAAGGAAAATCTTCTCTGATTTTAGATATATCCATATGTCGTGCGGCCTTCATACTCCAATATATTTTGAGAAGAGAATTTTTGCTTCAGATTCGTCCGTTGTCCCCTTTATGATTGTCCTGCCGTCATGAAACACAGTAAACTCATAAGGTTTTATTGTGAACTTGAGCATGTAATCATTGTACGATACCTCTCCGTGCGGTCTTAGCCTCGATGCAAGATCATGAAAAGAAACACTTGTCAATACAGGCGGAGATATCTGAACAGCATTCTGTCCGCACAGACCGGCAAGGCGCGTTCCCTTCTTCTGCTCAAGGAAGGCGAATTGTCTGTCATCGCAGACAGGGCATCTCTTACTGTCCTTCTTAAGCTCAAATACTTTCCATGTTCCATACCAGACATCGATATAGATCAGTTTATTTATCAACGAGTCTTGCTTCCCCATAAGGATCTTCAATCCCTCGGTCACTTCGACGGAAGCAATCATGTTGACCGCGGTTCCCAGTACACCCACAGTATCGCACGTAGGCGAGTCACCGGGGCCAGGCAGTTCGCCGATGAAGCATCTTAAACATGGCGTTTTTTCAGGAATGATCGTAAAGCTCATCCCGTACGTTGCCACCACCCCTGCGTATATCCACGGAATGCCCAGTTTCACGCAGGCATCGTTTATCAAAAAGCGGGTTTCAAAATTATCCGTGCCGTCAAGCACGATATCGGTGTCTCTTATAATTTGTTCGATATTGTCCGCAGTCAGGTCAGCGACAACAGGATCGATGGTTATCTCGGAGTTGATGCGCCTCAGCTTTTCTGCCGCGGCTATCGCTTTGGGTAACCCTCTTTTGATGTCATCCTCGTCAAATAATACTTGGCGCGGCAGGTTGTCGAGCTCAATGAAATCGCGGTCGACAATCGTCACCTTGCCGACCCCGGACCTCACCAGGCTGTTCGCGATTACTGAACCCAGCGCGCCACAGCCCGCAACGACTGCAGACGCGCCGTTTAGCCTCTTCTGGCCTTCTTCGCCGATTTCAGCAAGAAGCAATTGTTTGAAATACCTATTGGTCATATACTGTAGTTGTCCGAAGTGAGATTTTCTTTCTTTGCCTTCTGCCTCTCCACCATATCCGCCAGTGTGGTGGACGTCAATATCCTATCTATACTTTCTGCGATTTCATTCCACCTTTATGTTATCGACTTTGTCTATGAAAATGATAGACAACATTGCTAAATTGTCAATATAAATTTCATACTGTCTGCTTAGTCACGTTTTTATAAATAAATACTTAGCCTGACAGCGAGGAAACTAATCGCGAAGAGAATGAATGGGATGAAATCTCCGAGATTTGTTCACTAAGGAAGGTTAATCCGCAAGCGACTTTCGTTAAAAAGAAGGAATGTGGAGGCGGATATGATTATCCTCTTACTCGGCAAGCTCGATCTGATCACCTACCTGAACTTCACCACCGCTTAAAACTTTCACAAATATCCCTTCCCGGGGCATAACACAGTCACCGACCGTGTAAAAGATGTTGCACCGTTCATGACAGACCTTGCCGATTTGTGTGACTTCCAAGAGGACTTTGTCCCCGACTTTCAACCGGGTACCGATAGGAAGAGACGGCAGATCAATTCCCTCGGTGGTGAGATTTTCCGCAAAATCTCCATATTGTACATTAAGTCCCTTTGCTCTGATTTTTTCAATGCTTTCTTTCGCAAGCAGGCTGACCTGCCGGATACCGCTCTCCGCATGGGCGTCATCTTTGAGACCGATGTTTTCCATAAGCAAACTGCAGACAACATTATGCTTTTTTTCACCTTTTTCCTGAGATATATTGACGGACAGAATCTTACCTTGTATCTTTTTCATGTGAAAGTACCTACCCCATTCCTTGTTTATAGTTTGCGTTACTTCAAAATCCCCCCGTGCCCCCCTTTTCCAAAGGGGGGCACAATGCATTTCTTCCCCCTTTGTAAAGGGGGGAAGCATCAGTTAGTCTAAATGCCGGCCCCGACTGAGAAGTCTTCCTCCGGCGAAAAAATGCGCAGGATCTCCTGCTTCTTTTCTTCCACGTACTGATCCAGTTCAACCCTGATCCCTTGCTGCTGTTCGATCTCAGCCATTCTCTTTTCCAGGGTCCCAATCTGCCTGCCCTGAAAGTTGAAAGCCTCGGCAATGGGATCGGGAAGTTTGTTGTCCGTCATCTCCTGGATTTCCTTACCGGAGAATCCCAGACCAAGCCTGGCAGGCACGCCGACGGCTATAGCCCCGGCGGGGACGTCATGGATTACCAGAGACGCGGCCCCGATACGCGCCCCGTCCCCGATCAAGATAGGCCCCAAAACGATGGTTCCTGACCCGATCAGGACATTATTTCCCACAGTGGGGTGACGTTTTTTCTTTTGCAGGGTCACTCCACCCAGAATAACCCCCTGATAGATGAGCACGTCATCTCCGATTTCTGTCGTCTCACCGATGACAACGCCGGAGCCGTGATCGATGAAAAAGCGGCGTCCAATCGTTGCGCCGGGGTGGATTTCGATACCCGTCAGGAAGCGGTTGATATGGGAAAGCAGTCTGGCACAAAAGCACCATTTCTTCTGCCATAGATAGTGGGCGATCCGGTGTATCCAGATGGCGTGGAGCCCCGGATAGCAGGTAATGACTTCTATCATACTTCTGGCAGCAGGGTCCTTTTTGAATACCGTCTGAACATCTTCTTTTATCGTTTCAAAAAATTTCATCTAAAAAATACCTACTCTACTCATTGTTTATATTTTGCTTTGCCTCAAAATCCCCCCGTGCCCCCCTTTTTAAAAGGGGGGATCAAGGCTTTTCTGCCCCCTTTTTGAAAGGGGGTCAGGGGGATTTCCAATATCCTCTGTGATGGCATAGCATCATGAATGTTTTATCAATCAGTAATTTCCGTAACGGTAAATCCCGCTTGTTTAATCATGTCCATGTCGGCTTGATACCCCTGTCCTGGTGTGGTCAGGTAGCCTACGGTAAACATCGAATTGGCAGCATACAGAGACAATACCTGCATGCTGCCGATACATGCTTCCCGGCCTCCGGCAATGCGGATTTCCCTGTCCGGATTTACAAAACGGAACATCGCGAGCGTACGGAGACAGTCCGCAGGTGTCAGTCTGGTAAGCCCCTCCAGTGGAGTGCCGGGACGCGGGTCAAGGAAATTAAGAGGTATGGAATCCGCATCCAAATCACGCAAGGAAAACGCAAGATTCACCCTATCTTCTATATCTTCTCCCATACCGACAAGTCCCCCGCTGCACAGTTCGAGACCGGCTGCTTTCGCGGTCCTGGCCGTTGTAACACGGTCGGAGTAGTCATGGGTGGTACAGAAAGAAGAATAGAACCGCTCCGAGCTCTCCAGGTTGTGATTGTATCGGTCAACACCGGCTTGCTTTAATCGCGCTGCCTGCTTCTCCGACAATAATCCCAGGGATGTGCAGATCTGTACGGGCACTTCATGCTTAATCAGCCGGGCAGCCTCACAGATCGTCTCCATGTCTTTTTCCGATGGGGTACGTCCACTGGTTACGATGCAGTACCGCACAGCCGTCAACCTCTGAGCATCACGCGCTCCTTCCAGAATCTGCTCGACCGATTGCCTTGGGTATTTTTGTATAGCACTATCCGACACGGCGGACTGACTGCAGAACGAACAGTTTTCTGTACATAATCCGCTTTTCGCGTTGCGGATAACATGGATGCTTACACCGCGCCCGAAGTAATGGCGGCGAATCGCAAACGCTGCGTCCAGAACGGCCAGAATATCGTCATCCGAAGATTGCATGACGGCAAGCGCCTCGTCATAGATTATCTGCCCGCCCGTCAATACGCGCTCACTCAGTTCATTCCATTTCATATTACTTAGTTCGTCCTGAAAAATAAGGTTTTTAAAAGTTTTTTGTTGTTCTGTTCTTTGACAACTGAAGATAATTGTGGATGAGAACGGATTTCCGGGACGATTTCCCCTATGCGGCCCGTTTCATCTCCCTTAAGGCTTG
>JAPLJS010000117.1 GCA_026388545.1 Deltaproteobacteria bacterium | reverse complement strand
GAAGACAAGTTTCTCTACGGTCAGGGTGAAAACAAAACCCCCGCCAGAGTGCCAGATGATATATTGAAAAAAATACAGGATGTTGCCGTTCAGACTTTCAATGCCCTCGACCTGAAAGGGTATGCAAGAATCGACATGTTTGTCAGAAAAGACGGACGGGTGGCTGTGCTTGAACCGAATACCCTCCCCGGGATGACCCCCTCCACCGTTCTTTTCCACCAGGCAGCAGCCTCCGGAATTACCCAGACAGAGTTGATAGACAGGATCGTCGATTCAGCCCTGAAGGTGCACACGAAAAAAAAAGGACCGCTATAAGCGGAATACAGGCTGTTCAAGCATCTCTATCTTACTGCCGGCTGGGACGATTTTATCAGCAACCAGGGTAACCGATCACCTTTCGCGGGTCTCGCAATTCGATTTGAGGATGAGGACCTTAAATATCTCCTCACATCGACACCAATTCCCAAGTAAACCGTCTCATAAAAAACATTGACAGTGCCGGAAAAATGACTATATTAAGACCAACTTTCGAGGGTTACTCTACTTAAGTAAATGGTGTCACGATGCATTTTAACCCACTACAGAGGTCTCTTGCAAATAATATGTTTCAGCACGCAGAGAATCTGGCGGGACAGTATTTCCGTATGAGTCGTGACGAGATGAAGAATTACCGCTATGATGTGAAGACCCTCGCTTATCTTGAAGAACACGAAGTGAAAAATGGTGCATTCGCCCACTTATGCAAGTACCACTATAAAAAAGAAGAAAACACCAATCAATCGGGTGATTTTTACTTTTACAGGATCTGTCTTCAGGATAACCGGATTTTAGATGCCGTTGAGAGGGGACATTCTTTCATTAGACTGAACCCTTTGCTGTTATATATTGCTGCCCACGAGCTTGTCCACATCATACGGTTCGAAGCCAGAGAAATTGATTTCGACGCCTCGCGGGAAGAAAAAGAACGGGAAGAAGATAAAGTGCATACCCTCACGAGAGATATGCTTCAGTCTTCCATTTCTCCTGATCTCAAACTGATTCTCGATTGCTTCAGCAACCGATATAAAATAGGAGATCTTTTTAATTGAAAAAATATTTATTGGTGGAGGGTTTCTATGCCGATTTATGAATATAAATGCAGGAAGTGTGGAAAAGAATATGAGCTGTTCCAAAAAATTTCTGATCCGGCCGTCAAGAGTTGCAAATTTTGTAGAGGCCCCGTTCATAAGCTTATTTCTGTTTCATCTTTCCATCTGAAGGGCACAGGATGGTACGTCACCGACTACGGTGGAAAGAAGGCGCCGGTAAGTGAAGCGAAAAAAGATGATGCAGGAAAAACCGAGACAACCGAATCCGTAAAGACGGAATCGGCTCCGAAAGCAAGTACGGAAGTTTAAAGAATTAAAAAGCTTTCTTAAAAATGGTGGCTTCCATTAGATGGATGTCACCATTTTTATGTCAATGAAATTATCAGGACTAAGCTTCGTTTGAAAAACAAAAAAACGAAAACGCTTATCCCACCTGCTCTCCATTTTATAATACGAGGTTTATACTCGTATTATACTGATAATTTTTTAATATTGCTTATTGTCATACATTGTTGTATTAATGCTGAACTATTTGTCTAACACTTCTTTTAGTCAGATACCTTTTTCGTGAGACGTAAATAAAAAATGGAGGATACGAACGTGGAACCTATCATTACCGATGATGTACGGGCACGTCGAGCATTTATCGAGGCATTGCGTCGAACCGAAGATATGATCTTTTCCAAAGAAGAGATTACTATTTCCGACAAGAAAAAAATGGGCGACCCGATTGTTTATACAATAGAGGCTCACAAAGGAAACGGCGATTCATCGCATGCCAGTGGGCAAGCATACATATATAACGATCTGGTTATTGTTTGTGTAGAAAGTGTGGAGAAGGCATTAAAGGGTCCAAGGCATCCCCATCATTACGAATATCTCAGTTACTGACCACTTTTCGCCTTTTACGGCTCAGTTCGAAAATTGTACATTTAA
The DNA here is from genome assembly GCA_026388545.1 of Deltaproteobacteria bacterium. Classification (NCBI taxonomy): domain Bacteria; kingdom Pseudomonadati; phylum Myxococcota; class Myxococcia; species Deltaproteobacteria bacterium. Next base: position 11,337 of record JAPLJS010000117.1, on the reverse strand, counting down.
AATTTTATTTTCATGAAAAGGTATAAAACCTGCCTCCCAGGAAATGTCATGAGGAGTTGGTTTCCCCCCGCATCACTTAATACTGTTTTTGAATTTGCGTTTCCCGCGAAGGCGCTGCATGAGGAAGTGATCAATCGCTTCCTGGGAAATATCATTGTGCAAAACCTCTTTGATCGTTTCGATGGGAATTTCCACCCGGGCTGCACTCCTATGACCACCAGCATTTCCATAGTTTGCAAACGCCTTCTTAGCAATTGACCCGCAATCCTGGCGGTATCCATCCCCTCTGAAGATGATGATAAGTCTCTCTTTAACGATTCCGGCAACAATGACGTAATAAATGTCGATAAGCCTGAGAAAAAAATCTGCTACCTGTACACAGGCATCGACACTATCAACTTTGCCTAAAAAGCTGATGATCCTGTCGCGATAGCGCCTCCTTGTGTAGTACGCATGATTAAAGTACTTCAAAAAGCGTTCGGGTATCTGGTTCATCTCAATGCGCCGGATCATTTGCCGGTTGGCGCGGGTAAAATTCAGGTAATACGCACTGATATCTTCGAGAACAACATCCCGCTCTAAATTGTTTGTATCGGACTTAATTCCGTAAAGCAGCGCTGTATGAATTTTTTTAGGAATTTTTACTTTCGCACCAAGGAGATATTCCGTCATCATTGTAGATAGGGCGCCGTAGTTATCCCGGATATCCGCCAGTTCAGCATGCCATACAGTTGTGCACGGGTGATGATCAAAAACGATTTGCGGGGGAACACCTTCGAGAGCTTCTCCGAAAAAAGTCGGCTGAGCATCAACAAGGGCTCTCAAACGGTATGCCTTGAGGTCAATATCTCTCAAAAGGCGAATGTCAACCTTCATTGCCCGGATGAATTCAACATTCTGCTGGCGGGCAACGGGCTCTGTAGCGATGAATGTACATTTCGAAAGCCCGGCTATCTGTCTCAGGAGTTCCTGAAGCGCCATGGCCGACGCTACAGCATCAGGGTCGGGACTGCCGTACATGAGAATGGCGAGAGCATCATCTTTTCGGACCATGGATTTCAGCTTGATAATGTTGTGCAAGGTCTCCTCTTTAATGAGAGACGATTCAATACGCTTCATATGACACGAACCTTCCCTTTAGGCTCCGTAATAATTTCACCAACAATAGCCGCCGCAGCGATGCCATTTGAATGCATCTTCCTGATTAAGGCCTCCGCCTGGCTTTCGGGCAAGGCAATAAGCAGCCCTCCGGCAGTTTGCGGATCGAAGAGGATATCCACCATCCACCCGGGACAATCCGGATCAACCTCTATCAATTTTGCGCGATACTGCCGGTTCCGGTGCAGCCCCCCCGGCACAATTCCCATTTCGACAAACTCTTGAATTTCGGGGAAAAAAGGAACGGAAGATGCGCGAATCATCATGCCCACGTCTGAATCTTCTACCATTTCACAGGCATGACCAAGGAATCCGAATCCGGTGATGTCGGTACAGGCATGAACATCAGGCATTTCCTTCATGAGCTCTGCCGCACTCTTGTTCAGGGCGGTCATATACTTTGTTGACTTCGCTACGAGTGCCTCGTTGGCCAACCCGCCCTTCAGCGCTGTACTGACAATACCGGTTCCTAACGGTTTGGTGAGAATCAGTTTGTCACCCGCCCTTGCGCCTCTGTTGAGCAGGACTTTATCGGGGTGAATCACACCGGTCACTGAAAGCCCGTACTTCAATTCATCATCTTCAACACTGTGCCCTCCTAAGAGAAGCACGCCGGCTTCCTTCATTTTATCAAGTCCGCCCTGAAGAATCCGGCGAAGGATGGAGATATCCATCTTTTTCACCGGAAAGCAGACAATATTCATTGCCGTAAGCGGCCTTCCGCCCATGGCATAGACATCGCCAAGGGCATTCGTTACAGCGATCTGACCGAAGGTGTAGGGATCATCCACGATGGGCGTAAAAAAATCCACAGTCTGGATAATTGCCAGATCGTCACGGAGTTTATAAACCCCCGCGTCTTCCGAATGCTCCATCCCAACGATTAAATTCGGATCTGAAATCAACGGCAAATCTCGCAATGCTTCACTCAGGTCGCCCGGACCGATCTTGCAGGCTCAACCGGCCCCGTGAACCGTCTCAGTGAGACGAATTCTTTCTTCTTCCATGGCCGTGCATCCTACAGTAATTGGTCAAACGCGTCAATGGTTTGTGTTATGACCGGAAATAAACGTTGGAAAATATCCGAAACTCCGGATTTGATTGTAATGAGTGATTATGATAGTTAACAGCTATGAGCTACGATACGTTTAAGGATATTACCATCCAGCAACTGGAAGTTCTCATTGCCTTAATTGAAGCAGGCAGTTTCACCAGAGCAGCCGGAAAACTCTTTCTTTCACAGCCGTCTCTGACCAAGCAGATACAGAACCTTGAAGAGGCGGTAGGGACACGATTGGTCAACCGAGGTAGTACGGGTATTTCTCTCACACCGGAAGGTCAGGTTATCTATGATTACGCAAAACGGACTGTCCGCTTGCGGGAGGATGCCAAAGAACGCATCGGACGGATCAAAGATCAGGAATCGGGTCATATCTATGTATCCGCCAGCACCATACCGGCCACGTACATCCTTCCCCACTTCCTGAGCCACCTGAAACAGACGCACCATGACATACAGGTGCATATGCAGATGCACGACAGCGAGGAAACACTGCAAATTGTTTTGAACGACCAGGCAGAAATGGGATTTATCGGAAAAGAACCGTTAAACAAGAAGCTGATTGTGGAGCGTCTATGGAAGGACCATCTGGTCGTTGCTGCCCCTGTTCACCACCATCTTACAGAACGTGGAACCGTGACTGTGGAAGAACTTACTAAAACTCCTTTCATCCTTCGGGAAAAGGGATCGGCAACACGTGATATTGTCGAGGAATGCCTTCAAAGTCATCTGGGTACAAGCCTGTCCCGGTTCAACGTTATTTGTGAAATGGGGAGTTCCGAAGCTGTGAAGGAGGCCATCCTGGCGGGCTTAGGTGTTTCGATCCTGTCTATCTTTGCCATCAAACGGGAATTATCGCAAGGTTTACTGACAGTCGTCAATGTGAGCAATTGCAGCATGGAGAGACATTTTTATCTTATCTACAAAAAGCAATTTCCCTTAATGAAATACCACAGGCGCTTTTTAGACCTTGTGAAGGGATATTCTCCCTTCGAGGAAGAAACAGGCGGCCACCCCTTCGCCTGATTAAAGAAAATCAATACATTTCCATCCGGATATCTCACTTCGAAAATCGATATTGTCAGCTTTCCCTATAACAAATAAGAATAAATTATACTGAATTATAGCGTATCTGAATTTGACTTATTCATAATAATTATATAACCACTACCCGCTACCTGGCGCGTAATCGGGAAGGACAAATTTATTATTAAGGAAACAGGAAATATTGTTCAGAAGGATTGTTGCCTCCACGAGGGGCATTTTAGCCTCGCCATTGTTGTACCAGATTATACGTGTTGCTCTTGCCGCCCTGTTCATTTACGGCGGTGTGATCAAACTCCTTGACCCGAAGGCGTTTGCCCGTACCCTCTCGTCCTACGATATCGTACCGGATGTATTCCTGCCTGTCGTAGCCATCGGCCTGCCGCTTCTGGAGATGGTTGCCGGTATCGGGCTTCTTTTCGATATTCGGGGCAGCCTGGCCGTTATTTCCGGCCTGCTGGGGTTATTTGTCTTTGTTTTAGGATTTGGAATCCTGAAGGATCTGAACGTGGATTGCGGCTGTTTCGGAGCCGATGAACTGGCCGCGCAGGATAGCCTTCGCCATGTCTTTTACCGGGATCTGGCACTGATCGGGATTATAATACCGTACCTGTATCTGTCCCGTCGGCTCCGCCAATGCTTCCTTCACAATTCAAACCCAACTAATGACGAAGATACACATGGGAAGATTGAAATAGCTTAAGGATTTGATTCTACGATTATTTAAGGAATATTGTGAAATTTTTTTACAGACAATTCAAAACCAAGGAGGTATGTAAGACATCATGAAGAGGAAAGGTTTGTTAGCAATTTTAATTTGTGCCATGTTCGTAATCGGATTTGCCGGCACCAGCCTCGCTGCCTGGGGCGCCAAGGAACTGGAAACGGAGAAGATCGCCGTAAACCTCGTACGCGAGGTCGCCCGGGGGAGCTACGGTATTGTGACCACACAGGAGCTGAAAGGGTGGATCGACCAGAAGAAGAGCATGTTGATTGTCGACACCATGCCTTACGCGGACAGTTACGTGAAGCAGCACATACCCGGAGCTGTCAGCATGGTATTCCCGATTCCGGAAATGAAATCACTGGATGATAAAACCAAAGTGGACATTGAAAAGCTGCTTGGACCGGATAAGAACAGACTCATTGTCTTTTACTGTGGTTTCGTCAAATGCACCCGCAGCCATAATGGGGCCATGTGGGCCGTAAAGCTTGGTTATAAAAATATCTACCGTCACCCCGGCGGCATCAAGGCATGGGACGAGGCGGATTATCCGGTTGGAAAAGTCAAATAAGGAATGAATGGAACATTCTCAAAGCGTAGAGGCATTTCTTGATGCCTGCACAGCCTGCACAGGATGTGGCTCCTGCGCCACATCCTGTCCTTTTCTCCAGGCATACGGAACCCCGGATTCAATAATCGCCGGTCATCCCCAGGATGTCTTTTTGTGTACGAACTGTGGTGGATGCGTCAGCAGATGTCCCTCAGGTCTTTCTCCGGCAGAGTCCCTTTTTCAAACCAAGTGCGACCTGATCCGGGCAGGGAACATTCCCGACACAGTCCGGCAAGCTCTTAAAGGGGCTCGCGGCTTTGCTGATACCGGACATCATTTCCCGTTTGTCTCTTATTCAGCTGCAGACACTGTCTTCTGGCCCGGATGCGGCCTTGCCGGCATGTATCCGGATGTCGCCAGAAAGATCATTGGAATCCTCAGTGAACACCTTGGTACCAAAGTCGGCATGGTACTTGATTGCTGCTATGACCCTGTGTATCAGTTCGGTGATGTAACCACAGCCGGCACGGCCATCAAAAGCATCCGAGCAAGGCTTAAAAGTCACAATATTTCCCGTGTGATTACCGGCTGCCCAAACTGCCAGAAGATTTTTTCACTATTTATTAAAGACATAAAGGTCGAACACATCCTTGAAGTCCTGCCACGGGATGCATTTGAATTCGAATTAGAGAAACACATATATCTCCACCACCCATGCCCATCTTTTCAATCGGAAACTATCAGGCAGACAACAAGAGAATTGTTTGATCGGCAGGATCAGGCAATTGTTGATTCTCGAGAATCTCTGTGCTGTGGCTACGGCGGTGGATTAGCGACTTTATCCCCAACCCTGGCCGAACAATTCACCGACAGGATAATTCAGGCATCGGGAGAAAATCCCATCGTCACATACTGTACGGGCTGCAAGAACCGTTTTATGCCGAAGGGTAAAAACTCCTTCCACATCCTCGAATTCCTGCCGGGCATCACGCCGCTTCAGAAACCGGTCTCATCGCTTCGAAGCTGGATCAACAGGTTTCTTCTTTCATTTTTGCAGCAGATCAAGAGTAAAAGGTTTCTTGCGGGGCTCGCTGTCGTAATATTGATCGTCCTTTCCGTTTACCTGGGTAATCAGGGATACTTTTCCGCCGAGTTGATTTTTGATACGCTGAAAAGTTATCCGGTAGCAGCACCGCTCATTTTTATCAGTATCTATGCCATAGCGCCGGCCCTCTTTCTCCCCAGTATCCCCCTGACCCTGGCCGCGGGATTTCTATGGGGACCATTCTGGGGCGTTGTTCTCTCCATCACGAGTGCAACAGCGGGCGCCTGTGTTTCCTTTCTGCTGGCCCGTTATCTTTTCGGCGGCACGGTTAAAGCCGGATTTTCGCCGGAGAGGTGGCAATGGCTGCAGACGCAGGTTGAAAGGCATGGATGGAAGGCCGTTGCCTTTACAAGGCTTATTCCCGTTTTTCCCTTTAATGTCCTCAATTATCTCTTTGGGATTACGCCGATTCCTTTTCGGCATTATCTCTGGAGCACCTTCGTCTTTATGTTGCCTGCTTGTGTCGCTTTCGTTGCCTTCGGCAGCTCCCTCGGAGAACTTATTCTGAAGGGCAGTATCAAAGGATTGATCATCGGCATTCTTATTGCTGCTTCAGCCCTGCTCTTACCCCTTGCATTTAAACCATATTTCCGTAAGATAATGTCAACGCAAAATTCTTCTATTGAAAAAGATTCAGAAGAAAGGACCCTTCAGCAATGAACGAATTCGATGCAAGGATCAGGAAAATTCACCCCGAAGGATTGAAGAGCCAGGAAATCGGCATACTTCAGATCAATGTCGGCCGTCATTGCAATCTGGCCTGCACACATTGTCACCTGGAATGCTCGCCCGGGCGGACAGAAATGATGCCCTGGCGTATCATGGAAAAGATCCTGGAATTGACGGGTCGGAATATGTTCCAACTGGTCGATATCACCGGGGGTTCTCCTGAATTACATCCAGATTTCAAGCGCTTCCTGTCAGCATTACGGGACGAAGGACAAACGGTTCAAATTCGCACGAATCTGACGGTTCTCACGGAACCATCCGTAAAAGAGATCATCCCATTTCTAAGAGAAAAGGAAATTCACCTCGTCGGATCACTGCCCTGTTATTTGGAGGAAAATGTCAATGCGCAGCGAGGGGCTGATGTTTACCAAAAGAGTGTTGATGCTTTACGCCTTCTCAATCAGGAAGGCTACGGGATCGAAGAGAGGCTTCCCCTGAACCTTGTGTTCAATCCCGGCGGCGCCTTTCTGCCTCCCGATCAATCCGTTCTCGAGAAGATGTATCGTCAGGAGTTAAAGGCACGTTTCGATATCTCGTTTAACCGGCTTTTGGTGTTGACAAATATGCCGCTGGGGCGATTCCGGTGGCATCTCGAACATCACGAACAAAGTGAAGCATACATGTCCATGCTCAAAACAGCATTCAATCCATCAACGGTTGCCGGTTTGATGTGCCGCCATCAGATAAGCATCGACTGGGACGGGACCATATACGACTGCGATTTTAATCTTGCTCTCGGCCTGACGGTCAATCATAGCGCACCACACAGAATCGAAACATTCGATCATGCGCTACTGAGCAGCCGTGAGATAGTAACCGGCATCCATTGTTTCGGTTGCACAGCCGGAGCCGGATCATCATGTGCGGGATCATTGATTGAGTGTAAATAGAAAATTGAGGTATTCTCAATTATGAGATTTTGGAAGTTTGTCCTGATATTCTTTATCGCCTTATCAGTCACTCCGGTTCTTGCCGAAAACAAGCAGGTTCTTTTCCGTGAGGATTTTAACACCCTCTCCAATTGGAAACCCCTCACTTTTCCCAAAATTAAGAAACACTCAACCTATACTATCGTCGCTGAGGGAAAACATTCTTTTCTGAGAGCGGAAAGTCACGCTTCCGCCTCGGCTATCATTTACCGACAAACATTCAATGTCTATGAGTATCCCCTAATGCGCTGGAGGTGGAAGGTAGACAATGTGTATAAAAATGGGAATATCCGAGACAAATCAGGGGATGATTACCCGATAAGGGTGTACGTCATGTTTCAGTATGATCCGAAACAGGCTGATATTTCAGAGCGGCTGAGCTACGGTATTGCCAAGACTCTCTATGGGAAATATCCGCCTCACAGTACAATGAACTACGTCTGGACAGGTTACCCGATCAAAGAACGAATTATCACCAGCCCATACACTGACAGGGCGAAGAATGTGATCCTTGAGAATGGTCGAAACGCGATTGGAATTTGGGTCGAGGAAACAGTGAATATCCTGGAAGATTACCGGGCAGCCTTCGGTAAAGAACCTCCGGCGACAGCCGGCATCGCTATCATGAATGACTCGGATAACACGGGAGAAATGGCTGTCTCATACGTTGATTATATCGAGGTGTTCAAGTGAAACACCTTTCCCGGAATGCGGGTTTTCATAACAATCACAATTAAAGAACCGTACCATGAAACTGATCTATTTTGACAATGCCGCCACCTCCTGGCCGAAGCCGGAAGAGACATATGACGCCATGGACCGATACAGCAGGATGACCGGTGGAAGCCCCGGCCGTTCTGGTCACCGTTTATCCATTGAGGCAGGCAGGGTAATTCTGGACGCGAGGGAAGCACTTTCCCGGCAGCTTGGAATTGATGACGTGTTTCAGATCGTCTTTACGAAGAATGCCACTGAGGCGCTGAATCTGGCCGTCTTTGGTCTCCTGTCTCCAGGTGACCACGTTATCACATCAAGTATGGAGCATAACTCGGTAATGAGGCCCCTCCGTGCCCTGGAAGAAAGGGGCGTTGCAGTATCGGTCGTCATGTGTTCCCCCCGTGGGGAACTTGACCCGCAGGATATCCTTTCGGCCATACAAAAAAATACGAAGGCCGTCTTTTTAACCCACGCATCCAATGTAACGGGAACGATTATGCCCATCCGTGAGGTCGGGAAAATTACCCGTGATCACGGCATTATTTTTTGTATAGATGCAGCACAGACGGCGGGGGTTATCCCGATTCACGTCGATGAAATGAACATCGACCTCTTGGCCTTTACCGGCCATAAGTCTCTCTACGGTCCCCAGGGAACGGGAGGGCTCTACATCAGAAAGGGACTTGAGAAAGAGATTCAACCGCTCATGGTGGGAGGTACCGGCAGCCGTTCGGAGTTTGAGAAACAACCGGACTTCATGCCCGACAAATACGAGAGCGGCACACCGAACGGCGTTGGGATCGCCGGACTGGGCGCCGGTGCGGAATATATCTTCGAAAGAGGTGTCGATAACATCCGCGCCAGAGAAACCATGCTGACCCAACACTTTCTGGATGGCTTGAAATCCATCGGAGGCATCCACATTTACGGACCGGGTGACACTTCGCGCAAAATCTCCGTTGTGTCCTTCAACTTGGATGGTATGACACCGTCGGAGGCGTCTTTTGCCCTTGATGAACAATACGGCATCATGTGCAGGCCCGGCCTCCATTGCGCTCCCGCCGCCCACAGGACAATCGGTACATTCCCCGGGGGCACGGTACGATTCAGCTTCGGCTATTTCAACACGGAAGAGGAGATCAGCTATGCCCTGGACGCACTGCAACAAATTAGCCGGCAGGGGCAGAAAAAATAGCCATACAGTAGGACAGGCGTCTCGCCTGTCCTACTGATTTAACAACTCGGTTTGATTTATAATGAGGCATTTTTATGATACAAATCATTGACGCGAAAGGCCTGGCCTGTCCCCAGCCCGTGCTTCTTACGAAAAAAGCGCTGGAACAGGAAAATAAAGTAACGGTAGTTGTCGATAACGAACCGGCCGTCGAAAATATCAGACGGTTGGGTACAACTATGGGCTGCACCCTGCAAACGGAGAAGAAGGAGGACGGGACCTTTCTTATCCATCTCTCCCGGGAAGCGGGAAAGGGAACAGCCGCGCCGCTCAATGTAAGCTGCGCCACAGGTCCCCTGGTTATTGTGATATCTTCCGATCGCATGGGACGTGGAGATGACGAATTGGGATATGTCCTCATCAGGAGTTTTATCCATACCATGCTGTCGCTGGAGCCCCTTCCGCAAACGGTTATTTTCTACAACACCGGCGTGAGGCTGACAGTGAAAGAGTCAGAAGTCCTTGACGATCTCAAAAAAATCGAGGCCGCCGGTGTGTCCATTCTCGTCTGCGGCACCTGTTTGAATTATTTTGGCATCACCAAAGATCTCAGCGTCGGGGTTATCTCCAACATGTACGATATCGCATCAACCATGGCCGGTGCGGGGAGGCTGGTCGTTCCATGACGGATATTGAGGAGTACCACGTCATCATGTTCGACTCCGTCCACCATGCCTTGCGGTCGGAGATGATTCTCAAGGAAATGGGGATTTCCCACAAGCTCATTCCCGTTCCCCGTCATATCAGTTCAGACTGCGGGATATGCCTCCGGTTTACTGTAGACCTCAGAAAACGGATCGAAGAGGCCCTTGCCGGTAAAGTAGATATACGCGAAATTCGCCCCCTGTAATATATTTCCCGCACATGGCCGATGCAATCAAAGAAAAAATCTCATTTTGAAAAAAATGTATGGCAAGACTGCGCACAATTTAGTAAACGAAGAGGCAAATCTAAACCTAGAGAACCGGAAGAAAACTATCTGCCCGGCTATAATCAAAAGCATGTGGGAAAAGGATAGAATTCCCCTGTGAGTCATTGATTACAGTGAAATAGAGGTTCGGTATCTTCAAATCACGGAGAGAGTATGGCACGTCGATATAGTATGGTAATATTGGTAATCCTTCTGAGTGGGGTGTTACTGGCGATACCGGGGGCAATAGGATTCTCAGAAGCGTCGAGATCCCAGGCTGTCCATAAGAACTATTCACGCGCTAAGGTCAACTGGACTCCCCAGAAGCTCGTTCTGCGCTCCGCCTCCGCATTTGTGGAGGACCAACAGACAGGTGAATGCCTGGTTCAGAAACAAGCAGAGGCAGTATTGCCCATTGCCTCCATCACCAAGCTCATGACCGCCATGGTGGTGTTGGATGCCAAAATGAACCTCCAGGAATCGCTCAACATCGCACCCGAAGACGTTGACACCCTTCGCCACAGCCGCTCTCGCCTGCGGGTGGGTACCCGTCTCACGCGCGGAGATGCCCTGCTGCTGGCTTTGATGGCTTCCGAGAACCGAGCTGCTCATGCTCTAGGGCGGACTTATCCGGGTGGTCTCAGCGCATTCGTTGCGACCATGAACGTCAAGGCCCAGTCACTGGGACTCGCCGAGACGCGCTTCGAGGATCCCTCCGGGATCTCCAGCGGCAACGTCTCATCTGCGCGGGACCTGGCGCGGATGGTGGACGCCGCCTACCACTATCGCCTTATCCGGGAATACACGACCCGCAAAGAGGCCACGATCAATACAGGCTACCGCTCACGGGAATTTCGTAACAGCAATCGCTTGATCCGGAGCCCTCGCTGGCAGATCGGCCTCTCCAAGACGGGTTTCATCGATGAGGCAGGCCGGTGCCTGGTGATGCAGGCCCATGTGGCCAAGCGCCCGGTGCTGATTGTGCTGCTCGATTCTCAAGGCAAACTGACCCGTTACGGTGACGCCAATCGCATTAAGAAGTGGATGGAAGGACCATCAGCGGCGCGGCAAAAACAGAGAGGGTGACCAGGTCTTTTATCAGGTATCCCGTGAAAACTCACAGCTATACACATGACCTGCCGCTCTTCTCATTACTCAGAATGTTTTCCGATCCTGT
>JAPLJS010000116.1 GCA_026388545.1 Deltaproteobacteria bacterium | reverse complement strand
CATGTAGGGCAGGGGAAGAGGTGTCCGTTCATATTGCTGCTCTGAACGATCGTCAATTGATCGGTCTCGGCATATGCACCTTTGAGAGGGCATATGGTAAGGGCGAAAAGAAGCATTGCTGACACCAGGATAAACTTTCGTATAAGCCTTGATACTCTGTTTAATGTATCCTGTCTTTTTGTTGATTGCATATTCATTCCCCATTCTTATTCAATCTATATTTTCCACGAGGACACATACTATTAAGAAGACATATCACGTCGCTTCATGAGAATTGTTGTTTACAGGGCAACAAAGGAGACCTGTCGCTTCGCATGCCCGTGTCTCGAATTGCAGAACAGGATGATCGATTGTAAAACGCGAAAGAAGCATTTTCCGGATCTGAGCGGCAATCTCATCAACCTTACTCAACATCTGGTCCATAACGACGATATGGGCAACCAGAGCCACACCCTCAGATGAAATGTTCCAGACATGGAGATGGTGTATTTCCTCTACACCGTCTACTGCCTCTATTTCCTGCTGTATGGCCTGAAGATCAATGCCCGGCGGTGTGGCATTCATGAGAATCCCGAATGCATCTTTTAAAATGCCCCATCCGTTGTACAGTATCAAAGCCACTATGACCCACGAGATGATAGGATCAAGCCAGAACCATGGTTTGAACATCCATATGATGCCGAGAATGAGCACCCCGAGGGAGAATAAAGTATCGGTCAACATATGGATGAAAGCGCTCCGTATATTAAGATTTCCCCCGGCCCCCGGTCGCAGCATCAATGTCGAGATCATATTTGCCAGGAAAGCAATGGAGGCAATCCATATAACAAGATGACCCTGGATAGGACGTGGATTCCAGAGACGGTTCCATCCCTCAATGGCAATATAGAGGCCTGCTCCGAAAAGCAAGGCTACATTAAACACAGCCGCAAAGACCTCCATGCGCTTGTAGCCAAAGGTATGCCTCAGCGACGGTTCGCGTTGTCCGATGCGAAGGGCTGAATAGCTGATCAATACGGCCGTAAAATCACTCAGATTGTGGAGGGCGTCGCTTATCAGGGCCATACTCCCGGACACGATTCCCCCATAGATCTGAACGGCCGGGATGATCAGGTTCATGACCATGGTGGCTATGAGGCGCCTGCCCCATGATATTTCGTGATTATGTAACATCAATGAAAGCTCTCATTGTACGTTCTATCCTGTTATCAGTAATACCTGTCTATTGATGTATTCAGCCACGTTCCGGGAAACGGATTCCCGGAGAATCTCTTCTATACAAAAAACACTGACCAAAAAGTAAGGGGGATATACGTTGTATAAACCACTCTCTTTCCATAAGGCAACCGGTTATTTTTTTCAGTCCCTAAGCCGTGTGAACTAAAGCAACCGATGTTGCCGTGCTCATTCGAGAAGTTTATAATTGATTGTATCATTGTCAAGGGAAAATGACGCGATTTTTGTGCCCGTTAAGGGAAAAATCATCACTCAGATTTGTTTACCCGTTGACGACTCTAAAATTGAACTTTATAATATTCGGTAACTACATAAACAAAGGGTAGGCGAATTGATGCACGAACCATCTTATCTGAAATTGTACAGGGAGGGAAAACTGCAGGATCGTATCGATCAGGCGGTAAAGCTGATGAAGGACTGCACTTTGTGCCCAAGGGAATGCCATGTTGATAGATTGTCCGGGGAACTCGGCTTTTGCCGCACGGGGGAAAAGGCCAAAGTCGCAAGCCTGCATGCCCACTTCGGGGAAGAAGCCCCTCTTGTGGGAGATTCCGGTTCCGGCACTATCTTTTTCCGATCCTGTAATCTCCTGTGCTCCTTCTGTCAGAACTATGATATCAGTCACAATGCCGAAGGCGGAGAAGTAGAACCGAAAGATCTGGCGGTGATGATGCTTTCCTTGCAGCGGCGGGGATGTCATAATATTAACTTTGTAACTCCGTCCCACGTGGTGTCCCAGATACTCCAGGGACTCTCCATCGCCGTCGGACAAGGGCTTCACGTGCCGCTGGTCTATAACACAGGCGGATACGATAAAGTTGAAACGTTGAAGATTCTGGATGGTATCTTTGACATCTATATGCCGGATTTCAAGTTCTGGGAGGAAAGGTGGACGGAGAAGTTCTGTAATGCGCCTGATTATAGAAAAATAGTCGTAGCCGCCATAAAAGAGATGCACCGTCAGGTAGGGGATCTTGTTGTCGATGAATCAGGGATAGCCGTGAAGGGGTTGCTGGTGCGCCATTTAGTCATGCCGAACAATGCGGCAAATACCAGGGAGATCATGGAATTTCTGGCCGAAAAAATATCAAAAGATACTTACGTAAATGTAATGGATCAGTACCATCCCTGCGGGAAGGCAACGTTGGACCCCGTAATCAATCGCCGTCTTACCAGGACGGAATATGCCGAAGCCGTCCGCCGCACCAGAGACGCAGGCCTTCACAGACTGGATTCCTGGCGCTGAAGAAGTAACCCGAGAGCCAATTTGAGAAAAACGCGCGTAACGAAAGACCACATCGGGACGGTCAGCTTTTCTTGTTTTGCAGGTAGTCTCTCATCCCTTTGATGCTGTTGACGGAAAAAATCTTTTCCCGGGACTGCACATCTTTAGGAAGGGTGCGGTAGGTGGATAACCCCCTGTCATTTTTCAGCAGGTCCGCGTAAACGCTTTCCTCGAAAGGATCGCTTCCCATCCGATGGTGTTTCTCCACTGTAGCGAGCCAGTTGTCCAATTGATTGAGCGCCGTATCGAACACATTCCTCACGTCCTGCCGATAACCGTAATGGCCGAAACATACATGGGAAACATTGAGGGAAGCGGCCTTTTCCAGGGAATTACGGTAAATCTCGTAGCTGAAGGGAGGCGGTGTCGCGATGCGCAGATATAGTCCCTGGTCCAGGGGATAGTTTATTCCCGCCGCTTCTCCCAGAAATAAGAGATTCCCTATCTGATAGCAGAGGTGGCTCGGTGCATGACCCGGAGTTTCGAAGATGTTGATTGTGACACCGCCTGCCTCGATCGGATTCTTATAGCTGATGTTTTTTTCGGGAATCGCGGCAATTTCTCCGTACACGTCTGCAACTTTTCCCAGGAAGCTGCGGGAGCCTTCCCAGAGCTTTGCAGGATCAACCATGTGGCGAATCCCCTTGGGATGGCAGATGACCATGGCATCCGGATAATGATCTACCAAAAGCCCCGCGCCTCCCGCATGGTCAATGTGTATATGCGTGAGGAGGATATAATCGAGCTTTTTCACGGCGAGTTCCTTTAATGCCTTAACGAGAACGGGAATGGTGGAGCGGGGACCCGGATCGACGAGGACAGTCAGGCCGTCCCGAATGTATATCCAGCTGTTGAGGAAATTGTAAAATCCCTCCAGAGGCTGGTCCAGATCCACAATGTAAAGATTTTTC
>JAPLJS010000115.1 GCA_026388545.1 Deltaproteobacteria bacterium | reverse complement strand
TCGAAGCCGGGGAAGGATGCGTCCATGTCCGTTTATTCAAGAGCAAACGTGAGGCTGAAGTATCGCATAATAAAGGCATTACCGTTTTATACACGATTTATTTCAAGGAAGAGTTGAAGTATTTGAAAAAGGCTATTACCCTTTCGGGGGATCTTAAGAAGTGGGCTGATGCATTCGGTGGTGCACGGAAATTTGAAATTGCACTATTTGAAAAAGTGGTACATGATCTCTTTTGCAGAAATATCAGAACGCATGATGCCTTTATCGACCATACCAAAAGGGTTGCCCGGCAAATTCTCCCCGCGGGCCAAGAGATATTACACAAAATCAAACCCCTTTTAAAGTCCACCTATGATACGCTTACATATTTTCAAAACATGGAAAAAGTAAACCGTTTTAACAAACCGGCTGTGCAATATCTGTCATATATAAGGCAGGATCTGAATAATTTAATGCCCCATGATTTTTTGATGCACTATGATGAAGAGAAGTTAAGCCACATCATACGCTATCTAAAGGCTATTACTGTTCGAGCGGAAAGAGGGATCGTTCATCTGGAAAAGGCATATTTGAAGACCGCTGAGGTAAATATCTTTTCCGATAAACTTCAAGATATGATAAAGAACATCAGCCCTGTGGCATCAGAAGAAAAATTGAGAGCTCTTGAGGAATTTCGCTGGATGATCGAGGAATACAAGGTATCGGTATTTGCCCAGGAAATAAAGACTGCGTTTCCCATATCGCGAAAGCGCCTCGAAAAGAAAGTACAGGAAATTGAACGCATCGTTTGAGTGGGTGGAGGTATTGCATTGAAGCTAATTCTGGTCAGGCACGGAGAAACTCAGTCGAACAGAGAAAACAGGGTACAGGGGACAACCGACACAGAGCTGAATGACAATGGCCGTATTCAGGCAGAAAAACTTGCAGAGTCTCTGAAAAATGAACCAATAGCGAGCATAGTATCAAGTCCGTTAAAACGCGCTTATCAGACCGCCAAGGCTATCGGTAAATATCATACTACAGCAATAGCGCTTGATAACAAACTCCAGGAAATGAACCACGGGGATTTTGAAAATGTAACGATAGAAGAGTTGAAGGCCAACCATCTCCCCTTCCTCAAACAGTGGTTCCTTGATCCTGCTTCCGTTGCCATGCCGAACGGAGAATCCCTCCAAGACCTGCAGATACGTGCGTGGAGCGCCATCGAAAAGATCATCGAAAACTCGAAAAACTACCTTGTCGTTTCCC
Source organism: Deltaproteobacteria bacterium (assembly GCA_026388545.1). Lineage (NCBI taxonomy): Bacteria > Pseudomonadati > Myxococcota > Myxococcia > Deltaproteobacteria bacterium. Next base: position 39,478 of record JAPLJS010000115.1, on the reverse strand, counting down.
ACAGCATGACCATCATGACTATTCTCTGCAAAATTCAAAACCTTGATCTGTCGCATGCCAGGGAGTTGCGCGTAGATGTGGCATCAAAAACCGTTGTGGAGTTTGACAATGGGAAAGGCATCATTTCAATATTCAACGATACCAATCATCTAAAAGGCATATGACCATTTTATCCGATGCATTTTGTGCAATTTAAGAAGACAAATACGAATATATTTGATATAATTAGCAAAATGTTTGGAACAACTCGACTGGAGACACCATTAAGGTCGTGACAATCAAAAACGTTTCATGAGGAGGGAAAGAATGACCAACCCGGGAAGTCAAGAAAAAGCTATCGACACTTTGGTCATTATGAACACAGCGATAATCAATCTACGCCTCTACCCGGCAACAAATGCAATGATCATAAACACCATCGAGAAGCTGTATGAAACCTTTCAGGCAATTTTTGAGCAAGAGGAATCCGTAAGCTTTGCCGAGACGGACAGGAATCTCCTCATCTCCGGGGAACCGCTAAGTCAAAAACATAGAGGAAAACCGCAGGTTGCGATCTTTCTCATGTTAATGTTCAACTGGGGGATCAAGAGTCTCACTTTTATGAGAGGGATGGATGCAAGTGAACTCATGCCTTTCCTGGAAATAATGAGTAAGAAACCGGATGAGGTAAAAAAGGAAGGGGGATTGGAGCAGATCATCTCTGAGGGAAAAATGCCTCACATTCTTTTCAATCAAAAGATTTATATTACAAAGGATCAGGACCACCAATTCGTGGCGAGCCTTGATATAAAGGATGAAGATATTGTTAAATATATTACTTCTGAAGATCCAAACGCCACTTTAGATTCTCAAAAAATGAAGGAAATGGCAAAAGATCCCGAATGGGTCTCCCGTATATTCCAATCCGGTATGCAGAATATTACTGGAAAAGACGGCGATGCCTCAAGTGCTAAATTGTCTGAAGGAATGCTGCATATGTTGCGCACTCTGGATAAAATTTCAGAAAACGCCGACAAGGAAAAAATCTCCCAACTGGTTGCCGGATACATCTCAGATATGGATCCCGAACTTATTGCCATGACTCTGACGCAAAATATTGAAAGTTTTCTCGATAATCGACTTTTCGGCGATATTGTCCGTAGGATGGACTTTGAAAAGTTTGAGACGGTAGCCGGTAAAATACAACAGGCGTTGGATGTTGTAAGTTTGGCAAATAAAGGCACTGACGACCCGAGAATCGCATCCGTTCAGCAAGCCTATCAGCAAGTTATGAGTACCGATAAAGGAATCGAATTACAGCGACAGATTCAAGAGAAACGAACCATCGAAGAGGAAGAAAAGCAAAAGAAAATCAGCTATCTCAAAGAAAAAGGCAGCAGTATATTAAGTAAACTTGAGGGGGACGTCCCGGACGAAAGCATTTCCAAATATTCGCCCGGAATAGTGCAAGATCTCTTTGCTGAAGGTGAAAGCGATACAGCTGAAGCGATCATTAACGGATTAAGCAACAAGCTGCTCAGCGAAAACAACAACATTCGGGCTGAATCATCGGAGGCATTAGCGGGAATTCTTGAAAAACTTCCTTTGGAACAGCGAGCAGATATACTAACCCGGCTTTCAAACAAGCTGATTGAATGGATACAATTTGAAACCTCATCTACTTTAGCCTACAAATCTATCTGTACTCACCTGAGCGATCTTGCTCAAAGCCAGATACGGAATCAGCGCTTTATTGATAGTCATCCCATCATTGATACTTTCCGCCTCATTAGTTCCGATCAGATTAAAAAAAATGAGGAAATTAAATCAGTAGCATCTGACTCGATAAGGAAAATCGCATCTGACGACATACTTGACATCCTCATAGATGAATTCCGTACTAATAAAAATGATAAACGAAAAGAAGCAGGACGACTTCTGGTCATGATGTCTGAGTTTTCGATAAACCGCCTTCTGGATATGTTGAAGGAATGTGAAGACAGCTCGGAGCGTATCCTTATTTTGAACCTGATACCTGAAATGGGACCCGTTGCCTCTCGAGCCGTAATAGCGAGGATCGATCAAGACGCTCCCTGGTATTACACGAGAAATCTGGCGCGCCTCTTAGGCAGAGTTGGAAGTGAAGGGCATACGAAAATTCTCGCACAACTTCTGGTTCACGATGATCACCGTGTTCAGAGAGAAGTACTGAAAAGTATCAGTAATATTGGAGGCGGCCAAAGGGGAGAAGTTCTTTTGGACGCGCTGCCGAAATGCGACGACCTTCTCAAATCAAGTATCGTAACCACATTGGGCTCTTTGAAATACCGTGATGCCGTAAAGCCGCTCATTGAGCTGTTTAAATCTAAACATACTTTACCGGATGATGTAAAAATCGATCTGCAGGAAAAGATCTGTCTGGCCTTGGGAAACATTGGGGACAGCGAGGCATTACCGTTTCTGACCGAGGTTAGTAAACAAAGCGGTTTTCTCAGTTTCAAGTCCTATCATCAAACAGTGAAAGCTGCCGCGGGGAAGGCTGTCGGCAGGATCATGAGTAAAGGCTGATCTTTTTTAAAATGGAACTGTATGAACGCTACTCAGGAAAAGGATGCTGATATGAGCGATGCAATCAAACCGGAATCTCAACGTAAAATAAAAATATTACTCATCGATGACGAAGAAGACTTCTGCTTTTTTGTCAAACTCAACCTTGAAAAAACAGGCAAATATGAAGTTTTGACGACCACAGATAGTTCAAGCGGCTTGATTATGGTTTCAAAAGAATGCCCCGACCTCGTTCTTCTGGATATCATCATGCCCGAAATGAACGGCGGTCAGATTGCGGGCATGCTCCTTGATAACCCGAAAACAAAAAGCATCCCCGTACTCTTCGTTACTGCCATAGCTTCCCGAAGCGAGGTGCAATCACAGGAAGGGGTTATCGGGGGGAGACAGTTCATCGCCAAGCCTGTATCACCGGAAGAATTGATAGCCAAAATAGATTCCGTTTTAAAAGACAACAAATAGAATCCTGTGCAAGGAAACTCTCTTCTTTTTTTTGATAAGTCCCTATTTAATTATCGATGATTTTACCTATCCCGCAATACTTCTTGAGGTGACTTTTTAATCTTTCAAGGAGCAGCTTCTCATTCCTCTGGATATAAACTGCGTGAAACAAGCTAAATATTAAAAACGGCTGATAGTGCGATAAAACCACCACCCCGACCTCCTGCGTTAACAGTTCAGTAAAAAATGAGCAGTGCTTCGCCCCATCATGAAAGATGTTAATCTCGAAAATAATCATAACGCATCATTCAACGGCGACAACGAATCATCAAATAATTGTCATACAATTGTCAAGATATTGTCATTCTTTAGAGTTTCTTGGATTGCGTTAATCAATCAACTACTTTCGCCTTTACTATCTAACTAGTTGTTATATAAACTATATTATCATTTTATCAATGACGCGTACTATCTTTTCCCCGTATGGCATATAAAGTGCAAACTACATTACATGTTGATCAAGACAAGAATGAAGGCTGTTCAGTATACTTTCGAATTCAAGACATATGTGAAAGCGATTGTTCGTGGAAAGAGTATTGTACAAACCTAAGGCGATTTTTTCCCTTAAGAACCGGAAAGTCATCAATAATCCGGATAATTTCAGAAAACAACGAATCGCTCGACGCGTATACAATGAACCGTTGAAAAGGATAAAGTCCATTTATGGTTTTGAGGTCTTAAAAAAGACTGCAAAAACGGCTGTATTACTTGTAACTCCTGAAACGGGAAGACTGCCTGATGAGATGGGAACACTTGCCAGGTACATTTCCTGTAAGTCCGGCGGCCTAGGGGAGGTTGTTTCTGCGCTATGCGAGGGGCTCAGGGCGAGGGGAATCGAGTGCCACCTTGCTACGCTTAATCTGAAAAAAAGATTTCAGAAAGAAAGCAATGTAGATGAAGATAAGTGGCAGGAAATCAGACACAAGATTGATCCGGATAAGGTCCACTTGGTCAGTTCATCCATTTTCGCAAATCTACCAAGTGCCTATGCGGGCGATCCCATATTAAATGCCGCTGAGTTTCAAAAAGGAATTGTCAACAACATTATAAAAAATGTTCGCGCCAAAAACGGAGGGAGATTGATTCTCCACAGCCATGATTGGATGGCGGGTGGTGCTATAACCGCCTACGCGAAATTGAGAGGATGTCCGGTTCTCCATACCATTCATAACATTCATACAGGCCACATTCCCCCGGAAATGCTTTTTGGTGTGGATATTGACAGTTTAGTATGGAATATCTTTTTTTCTGAAGAACACGGGAAAAGGTGCATTGACAGTCAGGCTACAGCAATCAAGAATGCAACCCTGATAAATTTTGTTGGCGAAAAATTCCTCAAAGAGATCATTGACGATTATTTCTTGGACAGACCCATTATTTCTCCCAGTATCAGACAGGAGGTTAAGGCGAAGTACTATCAGGGTGCGGCACTGGCAATCATAAATGCACCATCTCCAGGCCTCTATCCTGAGCGATGTAATCATCTTGTAAGAAACTATGGTCCCGAAGACGATATTATCGCGGCAAAAAAGGAAAACCTCATAGAGTTTCAGAAAAGGACAGGCCTCATGGTTAATTCCGGGGCGATTCTCCTCTACTGGCCGTCCAGATTGGATCCATCGCAAAAAGGTGTTGAACTCCTGGAAGATATTGCCCTGAAATTTGTCATAGAGAATGCTGATGTCCAGATAGCTATCGTCGGTGACGGTGTTGGGCGTGATCGTAACCATGAAGAGATCCTAGGAAGAATCGCATGCGCATCCGGAGGAAAGATAATATACCAGCACTTCAGCGAGGAACTCTCCACGCTCGGTTATGCAGCTGCCAGCGACGTCTTTGGCGCCTCTCTGTATGAGCCCTGTGGACAGATAGATCAGCTCGGGAATATATTCGGGGCTACGGCAACGAATCGTGACACCGGCGGTTATCATGACAAAATAAAAGAGATGAATTTGATGATCGATGGTGCTTCTCAGGATGAAGGAAATGGATTTCTCTTTCAGGATTATGATTCAGGTGGTCTATGGTATGGATTAAATAAAAGTGTTCAATTCCACAGAAAATCCCTGGAAATAAAGGAACAGCAAATAAAAAGGATTATGAGAGAAACGAGGCAGAAGTATGATTTAAACATCATGGTTGGCAAGTATATAAAAGTGTACGAAAAACTTAATGGTGGAAATCAACTTGCCTAAAAAGCACATACAATATCTCGCATGACTTTCTATCTCTGGTTCAGTATCAACGTTTTATCTTTCTATAACTGCCTTCGGTTCTTACTCATTTTTTTATAATAGTGAATAGTTTCTTCAATTAACGTAACAAAATATCCAGAATCTCTTTTTGCTGCTTTGTACTGATTGATAGTCATGAGTTTCTTATTTTCCAGATAAAATTGATCTACCAATTCCCTGTATTCATAAGCTTTTTCTATACCCTCAATAGAATCCCTTAACCGATACTGCATACATAACAGCAAAAATTTAACAGCTGAAATAAACTGTAATTTCTTCATTTCAGGTGAATCAATAGTAACGTATTTGGGACACCACTGACGCGGATCACACTGTATACCCAACCGTTCAATCAACGGATGACAAACTGGATAGGAGTCTTTTGTACGATCAGGATGCCGGCAATAGCCAGTGGGAGGAAAATCATGACCTATATAATCTTTACGATGAGGCGTATAATACCAGCAGTTTGCACAATTTTCATCAGGTCTCCGAAACGCAAGAACCTTACTCATGCCTCCTCCATTCTGTACTGAAACTTTAGTCATTGATCGCCTTAATCGACCTACGTACGTTATTTGTACCACATTTTAATTTAGAGGTCTGCACTTTTATATAAGCATATCGATAGTGTTTCGATGCGCCTTTGAGGATAAATCTCAAGCTCCGGGACAGTAATCAGTGGTTTTTTATTTCTTTACAACGGCATCCCCGGGCTTGAGCATAAGAATAAGGAAGGCACAGATAACGAGAACCACAACATTGCTCTGCCAGACGTAGGTATAGGATCCAAATCTATCATAGATCAGCCCTCCCACAAAAGGACCAATCCCACCCCCAACACCTATAAAAAAGGTGAGTATTCCATATACAGAGCCCAGGACATGCCTGCCGAAACGATCTGCCACGAGAATGGGCATCATAGGAGCCAATGACCCGTAGCCAAAGCCGTAGATGAGAGCATAATAATAGAGACGCTGTGCCGTGTTCGCATTCAACAGGAGGACCATCCCCGCTGCCATAATGACCATTCCCAGAAACGCTGAGTACTTGGCATCCTTCACCCGGTCACTGAACCATCCAAAGAAGAATTGGCCGCAAAAACCTCCAACCCCGAGGACCCCCAGAGATGAAGCGGCGACGATATTTTCAATTTGATTATCCAGGGCATAGGCTACCTGATGAACAAAAACAGACATGAGAGCCATAACGGCAAGTGAGTAGCATACCGCCAGAACCCAGAAGCGAAAATCCCTGAATATTATTCCGAGGGGAAGCTGCATCGGATGCCCGTTAACAGGATTATTCTTATATACCCTCTCCTCTCTTCTGTCACCGTCAGGGAAGAGTCCGTAGGTTTCGGGATTCGTCCTCCTCATCAGCAACTGGGAGAGGGATACTCCGACGAGTAAAAATATAACCGCCAAAAAAATAAACCCTCTTTGCCAATCATAACTCTTTACGATATAGCCGGCGGACGGTGTTAGCGCTATCGTCCCGAAACTAACGCCCATTGTAGAAATCCCGATGGCGAGGCCCCGCTTCCTGACGAACCACTTGCCTACGGAGGAGTTTATCACAACCAGCCCCATGCATGCGGTTCCGGCGCCGCAGAGAAGTCCATAGACGATGTAAAACTGAAGCGGTGTTTTGACAAGACTCGTCAGAAAAAAGCTCAGGGAGGTAATCGTCGCCCCTGCTGTAATAATCCACCTCGGAGCCGCCTTATCGAGCATTCTCCCGAGAAAAATGGAACAGAAGGAATAGATAATCATGTTGATGGAAGCCCCAAGTGAGATGACCGACCGGGACCAGCCGTAATCGAGGGACATAGGTTTTACGAAGATGCCGAATGAGTAACGGGCTCCGTAACTGATACTCAGCAGCAGAAATGCCCCCATGACTATGTACCAGCCCCAAAATATGCCCTGTCTTTCTTTCATGAAATATTCATGCTCTCTTTTTGAACGGTGATTTATCTGCTTCCCTGCCTGCTACCCGGTACCACATTTTTCGTTATAGTTCTTCCATTTTTCATTATGTAATTCAGCAATGTCTCCGTGTTGGGATTGTTTTTTCTGTTTTGTTGATATGTTGCGTGGATATGAAAAGTTAAAGAGATAAATAAAGTATCTTCTTTATAAAACAGGAAAGGGCGGGAATTGATCCCACCCTTTCCTGTCTAATCTTTATCGTTTACAACTTCACTATAATATAAAATATTTACTTAACAGAAGCTTTTAATGCCTTACCGGCTGTAAACTTAGGGACCTTTTTTGCCGCAATCTTGATCGGTTTGCCGGTCTGAGGATTTCTTCCCTTTCTGGCAGATCTTTTCGCAACTGAGAAAGTCCCAAAGCCGATGAGAGTTACCTTCTCTCCCTTCTTCAGTGTTTTCTTAATTGCCTCAAGGAAAGCATTTACGGCCTTGACTGCCTCTGCCTTGCTGCAGGTAGTTTTTGCAACCACATCAATGATATCTCCTTTGTTCATTCCCTCATCCTCCCTTTTTTTAGTTTTCATCCGCCAAAAGCGGCATCATCTATCCCCGTGTATCAATAACAGCTTCTTATGCTGTACATATAAATAGTGCCTTTTAAAAAAAGCAACATTAAAATGCTGTATTTAAGACATATTTTTTAGGTTCATCCGGTTCATGCGTACTTTAGAGTTGATAATCTGTTGAATTGAGCATTGACTGACTTATACCTAATTATCAACTCTCTTTATTTCACAGACGGGTACTCTGTTATTTATTGTACTCGTTAAGCGCGACCAAGTCGTTCGTGTCGCAACTTTCATCCCGCAATTCGCATTCTTGATCAATCCCAAAACTGAATTATGTTGAGAATTGCTGTCGCCTACCTATCAACGATTTTCGGTTTGGAATTGGGGTGAGGATTACCACTGTAGTCCTTGACAATTTTGGTAACACAGAAACATTTGCTCTTCCTTGTCTGATATATGCGAACACATAGCAGCGAACCATTCCATGGTGCTTCCCAGGGCATCCCCTACGTCCAAGACAAGGAGGCAGATGTGGTATCGATTCAGTGTTTTCAAATCTCTTACCTCCGTAAATTCTATTACAGATTATCAACACAAGTCGTTGGATGTTCAGGCTTATTGTTTTTATCCTGGTAGCGCTTAACCCAGCAGAGTGTATTCACTAAAGCCATTTGCTCCGGCGTCGTGCAGCGAATTGACATCAGCGCCGGATTTGCAATAAGGATCGCAAGGCATTTTGCCCTTGAGATTGCGACATTAAGTCTGTTTTTACTGTACAGGAACTCAATAAACCTCGGCAGATAATCGCCGCTGGATGTTGCCATCGATATGATCACCACCTCAGCCTCCTGTCCCTGGAATTTGTCTACCGTTCCCACCCGCGCACCCTCCGGCAGCAATGTCTTCAGAAGATTTACCTGCATATTGTAGGGCGCCACGATAAGGATGTTCTCATTGGTGATCTGATGTTTATTTCCTTTCTTATCCAGATAATGCTGCATCAAAAGGTTTTCGTACAACTTCATAACAATATCGGCCTCTTCCTGGCTGCGCTGGGAGCAGGCGTCATGTTCGACGGGGATATAGCAGATACCCGTAGGTTTGAGAAATGGATGGGCGTTTTTCAAAATTATCAGGCATTGTATATTGTTGGAAACATCTGGTTTCAGGCGGCCGTCATAGACTGCCTCCGAGATAAACTGGCAAACATCCGGATGCATGCGCCATGTCGTTCCAAGAAATATTCCCCGCTCAGGCGGGATAGTGGCTATTCCGTTCAGTAAATAATCAAGAGACGATTCCCCTGATCGTCCTGGATGAACGCCTTGAATCGGTTGTCCAAGTTGCATCTGATCGCCGAGGAGGACAATGTTTCTGGCGCTTGTTCCCATGGCGATGAGATTGGCCAGGGCAACTTGTCCCGCTTCGTCAACAAAAAGAAAATCCAGGGATTGGTCCATATTTTCATGGGAGAACAACCAAGCAGTACCGGCAACAAGCTGCCAATTTCCGCCAAATATATCATCATTGCTGAACACATCTTGAATGAAATCGCCATGAAATTCGCTTTCGGCCTTGTCTCGCGTCGATTTCTTTACCCCGCTAAATTGAATGTTTTGTTGACTCGCAACGGCCTCGACATTCCAGAGAAGATTGTTGATGGCCTTATGACTGTTCGATGAGACGCCGATGCGGCAGCCACGGCGAAGCAGTTCCACGATAACGCGGGAACCGCTATATGTTTTCCCGGAACCGGGTGGTCCCTGTATGAAGACGTAACTGGAATCAAGCTTGGCCACCGTTTCGATAATCTGGGGCAGCCGCTCCAGTGATTCATTGATAATCGCCGTACCCTCAGGATGGTCCTTGATGCGTGGAATCTCTTGACGCATTATAGACTCCAGGGCCATGTATCTCTTCTTTCCCTCGATAAGATGATCGGCAAAGCGGAAAAGCGCGTCTTTAAGTGGTTTTGTTGATATCGGGCCGCTCGGACCAACATTCATTTTCTCCGGCAATGTGCCTTTGTTCATTGGATAGCTGCATGTTAAGCAACGGCCATCCTCACTGACGATTACGTTATTAACCTTGTCGAGGGTATCCGTGCGAACGCAGGTATCGCCTGTTTTCAGTTTCGTTTCCTGTTCCGGAAATAAGAATGTGTAAATGAACGACCGCTTAACCTGCTGGGGAGGCTTTTTGGGATCTCTGACCAATCCCCCGATAGCCTCGACATCGTCGATAAGCTCTTCATCCGTCATTTCCTGCCGGGAGAAAAGAGACCACCATACCGGTTTTTCGGTGCGCCGGTGAAAATCCAGAAGCTGATATGTAAGTTCTTTGAGTCCATCCTGTTCTGTCCACTCATCACGGTTTTCGGGAAGGGGGTCAACAAGCCGTTCCCGGTAATGTGCCAGTCGCAATTCAACTTCATTCAATTCACGGATATCTTGCTGAGATGCCGTCGAGGAATTTACTGAATCATTCGCCCAGGGAAGCTCATCCCGCCGCAGGGTTAGAAGCCATTGCCGGAGTTTATAAGTTGATCTCAGGTCATCACGATTATATTCCTCAATCTCCTTTAGCAGCTTCTTATCCCCTGTCTCCTTCCAACGCTCGTAATAGACGATGCTTATTCCTGCGTCCTTGACCGGACCTGATCGTTCATCCATATAGAAGCGCTCGACATTTTTGATGGAATATCGGGGCTCAGATATTCTCATCCCTTCCCGAACCACTTTATAGAGGTTGATGAGTTTTCCGAAACGTAAAAGATTATCTACCTCGGCCTCGCGTATTCCGTGGAGAGACATCAACCGCTTCAACGCCGTCTCTTCGTAATGAGCATAGTGGTAAATGTGTGCGTTTGGGTATTGATTCAGACGGTTGGCGACAAAATCCATGAACTGTTCAAAGGCTCGCCGTTCTTCATATTGTGTATGGGCCCAGAAGCTCTGGAAACGGGGCTTGCCGTGTTCAAGAAAGTAAACCCCGAAGAGGTATTCCAGTCCGCCTTCCTCCAAGGGGTCTGCCTCCATATCGAAGATGATATCCCCGGCATCGGGTTTCGGCAGTCTGAAAAAACCGCGTTTCCCTTTCGGATCCAATGGCAGCAGATCAAAATGATCTTCTCCGGTTTGCCGTTTCTTGTGTTGCAGCGCTGCCTGATGACGGAGTGTGGCGAGCGTCTCCGGGGCCATCGTCGGGACGCGTTCGTCTTCCTGCAAAACGGCAAGGGACTCTAACGTCTTGATGCCATGCTCGGTAAGTTTCCTGATCTGCAATTTCGTGATATTGGCCACTTGGCAGAGATGGTCGTCTTGGCATCGGCGTTCCTCGCACAGGTTTCGCCATCGGCATGTGTCGCAACGTTCACAGGGGTCAGGGTAGGTTTCGCCGGTATCGGATTGAACCCTGATGAGAAAGCGCCTTTTAAGCGATTCATAATACTTGGAGTAATCAGCGTAGCGAAAGGCCTCCTCACGTCTGTCACCCAGGACGACATGCATCATAACGGGATCGCGTCCTTGAACTTTGGCAATGAGCTCGGAGTAAAAACAGAGCTGAATAAGAAACTTGGCCTTGGCTCTGCGGGCAAGCTTTGTATCCACAGCCTCGTAGCTGAAAGCACCAAGTTCAGAAGGAGTATGCTCCCTTCTTAGAAAGTCCGCATGGCCGATAAAACAGCCATCGCGCAAGGCGGCCTGGAAAATGATCTCCGCCCCGGCGTACATGGCGTCACGGGTTGCTTTGACCGCTCCATCAAGATCATACTTGATACCGGAAATATCGGCGAAAGAAGGTGATTGCTGTTTGAGGCGATCAAAATACGCTGCTTCATGGGCAATCCCTTTGGATTGGTAAAGAAGCGTCTCTTCGTCGTCCTCTGCCTTGAGAAGGGGTGTGTCTAGATTAATCAGATCGAGGGTTGTCAGATGCTCGCATTCCAGAAAGTTGACCACATCGGAGGCGGAAAAGAGGGTTTGACTATTTACTTTCTGCATAAGCGAAATCTCATAACCGGTATTTCACGAATGTGCAACCTCTGCTTCTCCTGTGTGACCTCGATGAGTGGACACTTAGTCGTCTTCTTCAACGGTCCTTCTCAATGAAATCCACAATGGCGCTGCGAATCTTATGACGGTGTTGCTTATTTGGTTTCGCCCCCGTCTCTGGTTTCAGGGGAAATGCCCCTACGCCCTCAAAGGGTTTTACCGCATCGTGGGCCTTATAGACAATGCCGGTTTCCCCAGGATAGATTATATAGGCCCCCGCGGCATGGCGGATCGCCTCCCGGTAGGCGTGCATCTTGTTTATGTCTTCCTCTTTCCATTTGGTAATCGCGCCGGATTCATCTTCACAGTAAAAACCACCACTTTTTTCCTTGAATTTGGCGTCAAAGATAAGGAGTGTTTCACCCTTGGAAATGACCATATCGGGGCGTAAAGTATGGGAATAACTTTCACCGGTGGATGCGTCGTTAGCAGAATAATCTTCTTCCATCCCCGCTTCTCTATCATCCTCCGCTCCTGTGCCTTCTCCTGTGCGCCAGCCTCTCGACCCGCCGAAACTCCTGTTGAACCAGAGAGACACGCCTTCTTCATAGTGGATGCAGATCCCCTGGGTGACTGTCTGTTCCATGGGGTGGTCATTGACGATGACGCCGCAGGAGGTTCTCTTGAGGAGGCTGTCCATGATCTCCTTGACGACAAAAAATGACCAGTATTCGAAAAGTGTTGGGGTGTCTTTCGTTTCGAGCAAGTTTCGGAAATCCTCTTCGTCAAAGGCGCAACGGGATGCGAGCTGGAGGAGACAATAGAGTTGAAAGATTTGCCGGTAGCCATCCCGCCTCTGTAAGACCTGAGACTGGAGAGGTGGGAAATGGAGGCTGCCCACATCGTTCCAGAGTGGATCGGCCAGAAATCGCCGGATATTCTTGGCCATTTCCCCGATGCGTCCTTCAATCTCCGGGTTCAGGTATCCGCCACCCTTTCCTGTCAGGGCCTTCTTCAGACCATCCAGGCGCCGCTGAATGGTTTCCAGCAGATATTTTACAAAGCGGTTTTCGTTGGTGTCCACCGAATGATACTTGTACTCTTCGATGGCCTCGGCGGGATAAAGCCCGCGGCCGGTTCTGCTTAACAGGGAACGCCCTAGACCCGCCGCCAGCAGAGGATGTCCTGATTTGAGGATGGTCATCCGCTCAGGTGACGTCAACAGAGACATCAACATGGCCGGATGGGGTGATGTCACGGCGCTGATATCGCAGCGACGAAATTCCCGGTGCAACCGCCGGTGGGGGTCGGCAAGGATCAGGGCGGCGATGCCGTCCAGGTTTGGTGAAGCATCGAGAAGGTATTTCTTGAGAAACAGGTATTCGATGTAGGCAATGTCCCGGCCCGCCTGTGGCTTCCCGTAGTGCTGGCCCGTGAGCGTATCGAAACTGAAGGCCAGGTTGGCATACTGATCGGCGATATAATCGAGCATTTCCTGATAGAGGGCCTCCGGGATCTTTCTGCTTTGCACACGAACGGGAACGGGACCGATGCGTGTCAGGCCCGCTGCGTTTCGGAAGCCAATCTCGAAGAGCTGGCCGGGAAATCGACGATAGTTGTAATACTGTTCGGGAGCGGGGAAGAAGGCGGGTACTTCTTCCGTGTAGAACTTGACAAAATAGGTTTTCCAGTCCTGAAGAGTCAGTGCGTCGTCAATGCTGCTGCACGCAGCAACCTCTTCCACAGCGGCAGGAAACATGGGCTCATCAGCGATGGCCATGCGGATTTCAGGGGTGTAGCGCAGGATAGACATATTTACTTACTCGATGAAGCTTGTATATCCCTGACTCTTCAGGTTCAGGATCATCCGGGCCAGCTTCCGGGCCGACCGGGGACAGGGAGGGGTTTCGTTATACTCAGCCGCTTTACGGAGATAGTCATCAGCAAGTGCGCCTTCATCTTCGTCATTGCAACAGGACGCAAACAGCCGCGACAAGGGCTCCCCCATCCTTGCTTGGGCACCGTGGAATTTTGGGAGGATCTTCTGGAGGATCTGTATGTCCATGACGGTATTGAGGTCGAATTTGTCAACAGCATCTAAAGCATAGCAAATGTAGCGGCTGATCTCGTTGATAACGCGGTAGCCGAAGTGAAGGTTGAAGGGACGCAGAATGTCCAGAAGTTCGTTGAGATAATCGCCGACGTCTGCATCAACTTTCATGGCCTCAATAAAATCCTTCTTTGTACAGAAAGGGCTGTCGCCGTCAGCAGGTAGCAGGCGCTGTCTCACATCCGGGTCCTTAAGGGCAAAGTGGTCCGACGGGATAATCCCTTTTGCGTAGTTATCCAGGTTCACCTCGTTGAATTCGATAACGTTTGCCCGATCCAGAACCTTTGGGCTGAACATGTAGGTAGATTCATCCACGTTGACAGTTCCCGTGAAATAGACATTCGGTGGGACGTGGATTTTTGGAGGAATATTCAGGCCATCGAGTGTCTGCGCGGGTTTATTCAGGGCGTGCAGAGGGATCGCTTCGCCCTTGGGATTGCCAGGGGTACGGCTCTCCATAATACTGAGAAAATCCGAAAAATACTGCTCCACCTTGGCTAGGTTCATCTCGTCGAGGATGACGAAATAGGGCTTCTCGGGATGTTCTTCCGCTTCCAGAAGCAGGCGTAGTACCGGTGTCGCATAATATTTTTCATCGAGGAGGTTGTAGTAGCCCAGGAGTCCTTTGTTGTCCATCCAGTCAGGTCTGACCGGCACAAAGGCGATACGACTTTCCCGTTCCTCCTGTGTTTTCTCATCCTGGCACATATATTCAGCAAAGACCTGCGCGATCTTCGTTTTTCCTGTTCCGGAAATCCCAGTGAGGATGACAAAAGGCTTTGTTTTCAGAGAGAGGAAGTAGCGGGTAAGGATTTCCCGAGAAAAGAAATAGTCCTTTTCCTCAAAATAGTCATAGATATGCTCCATAGTCCCCCACATTTTCACAGTTCTCTTGGTCCAATCAACTTTCATTTTGGTCATTTTTTGTCATCCTCATCGCTCTCCCATATTCTGATATTAGCTTCCGTAATCATGCGCCAGTTTGGCTTCATTGTTTTTCCATCCTTTTCGGCATCACGCTGCATTTGATCCAGTACGTCATCAATGGCGCCCTTTTTGCCCATTTCTCCTACAATCGACTTGTAGGCTTTCTTGAAATCGCTACGGTTGGGCAGATAGCCACTATGTTGCTGAATATCTTTATTTTTTTCTTGGAGAGCCGATTGATTATCGATAGAAAGTTTCATTGCGGTAAAGTCAAACCTTACAATACCATCGGGCCCTACCTTAACCTGAAAGCGGTGAGGTGCCATATTCACATTAAACTTATCCGTAAGATGATCTTTGTGTTTATTCACTCTTTGTATCATGATTTTGAGTGGCTTAATTCGATCAGAAGGCTGTATATCATAGATCACCCTGGCAATATCCTTAATGGTATATTTGCCAGCTAATATCATTTCATCTATTCGCCAAGCCTGTTCACCTTTGTGATCGAGCCAAGATTGACCATCTACGATCGCCGGAATTAAACCCTTTAACATATCTTGAGTTCTCTTAAAGTAATCTTCTTTTCTTCCATCACCCATCTTTTATCCTCCCAATTCTAAATTTCATAAATCATTACAGATTGTACAGATAATCTATTGAAGCGAATTCATGATAATCATGAAAAATTCCCAGCTTGTTCACCATGATGCTATTTCCCGCTTCAAATCTTCCGAAATTTGAGCATCCAATCAGGTTGATTTTTTCTCACAATCCGGTAGGGTGGAGTTATGTAGCGCGTTATGTTTAACTCATCCCCAAATCTGCACGGTCAAACAAATATTTCCCTGTTGTGTCTCGAACCACTTTTAACCCATGCGCTTCGCGTAAGTGCGGTTTGTGGTTTGGGTAACCTTTGTATATAGTGTACCCAAGGTCAATAGCAATTAGCTTATCTTTATATTCTCCATCCATGAGAAGTTCATCGACCTTTGCAGCTCC
Source organism: Deltaproteobacteria bacterium (assembly GCA_026388545.1). Taxonomy (NCBI): domain Bacteria; kingdom Pseudomonadati; phylum Myxococcota; class Myxococcia; species Deltaproteobacteria bacterium. Next base: position 23,654 of record JAPLJS010000115.1, on the reverse strand, counting down.
CGACGTTGTCTCATGACCAAGCCAATTTCTACCATCTTTGTCTGGATACTTCGATCTGTCAATTATCTTTTCTCTTGTTTTAGCACGATCCGTCCTGATGCTTCTGTCGGTACTCATAATATCTCCTTAATGTAATATGCCTGTGTCTGACCTTCTTTGCATGATCATTCTTTGCGTATTTTCATGGATGCGCACGGTTCCTGTATGGTATAAAGATCCGTCGATGTAAGCTCCTGTTTTCCATGAATAATACCCAAAATGTAAATGTGGTCCGGCTTGATTTCGTAAATGATCCTGTAGGAATAGGCGAATATTTCTCGAATCTTCTCGTTATCGGTTTCAGGAACAACCCGGCCGATCATCGGAAATTTATTCAATGTATCCGTTTTTTCAACGATATCCCGCGTGACTTTTTTAGCGTAATATTTCGAATTTGATGCAATAAAGTTGTGAATGGACTTTAAATCAGCTTTTGCCGGATTGGTCCAGATCACCATGACTCGATTTCCCGTTTTAAGTCTTCAATTGAGATTGTTTCACCTCTTTCAGCCGCCTCTCTGCCTTTCCGAATTTTATCGACAACATAGAGCCGGTACATAATCGTGTCGATGTCTGCCGTCTCTGGTATCTTTGCGATCACATTCAATGCTTCCTGTTTTAACGTATCCATAACTTTGCCCTCCTTCATATGTCTAAACATATTATAGCATAAAAAATTTTATTTCCTTTAAAATATGAATGTTCTGAGTAGTCGAGCATTTCTTGGCTGCGTGCCGAATCCCTCTTTTTTTTAGGGTAAATCAATGCTCAAGAGGATGCTCAAGCTATAATTTGAGCATCCAAGCAGAATTGATTTAGTGATTCAATTTGATCATTGAGTTCCAATCAGGTTGCCCTTTTCTTACGATACGGTAAGATGGAGCCTCATCGTTGAAGAAAACAAAATCTCCATGAAGCAAAGCTTCTTCCAGTATCACATAATAAGCAACCGCAAACTGGTGCTCCTTCAATTTAGCCTGAATTTCCTCAAGAGTAACGAAGCTGTCTGGCATCTTATCACCTCCTTACAGTAGTTTGACTTGACCTCATCCCTGAAGTCAAGCTCTGATCCCCTTCTTCCTGCCTGGACCAGGGGTCTTTAATGTAAATGGAGTCCGGCTCTACTCGATTTCCCCTTTCTTTTTCATTGACCTTAGAAAGTTGTCCCGTATAATTCAATTGCCAAACGACAAACGCAGGTCGCATTATTTTCGGGATGTCATTTTTTCTTTGAGGACAGGAGGGAGCAAACGATGAGCCGTGATCGAAGTACACAGACGAAACTGATCCGCCTGGGCCAGATCCTCAGAGTCTTCATGGAGAAGGAGAAGGTCTCCAGCACTTGGCTGAGTCAGCACTTCCAGACGACCCCCCGGACGATCCAGCGGGATCTCCTGTTGCTGAAGGAATCCGGCTTTCCTCTGCATGAAGTTCAGAAAGGAATCCATCAGATGAGCAAGGACCTGGTGAAGAACCTGGAGGTCTTTGACGACACGGAGCTGGCCCTGGTTGTGGCCCTGAAGAATATTGTGGGGCAGTTGGGCCAGCCTTTCCAGGAGGCAGCCGACGGTGTCTTGGACCGTCTGTATGACTGCGTGACAACCATGCCCATCTTTGTGAAGATCGATGACGCCGTTCCTCTGGATGGTTCCCTTCTAAACCGGATGGTAAAGGCCATCCGGGAGAAGAGACAAGTCGGCTTCCAGTATGTCACCGGAAAGGGACCTCATACTGTCCAGATGGATCCCTACCGGGTCGTCTATTTCGGCGGTTTCTGGTATCTCATCGGGAATGAGCCCGCCACGGGTATCCTCAAGCGTTATGCTCTGGACAAGATCGGGGATTTCAGATTGTCAAAAACCCTCTTCAAAGGTGCCCCGGCGGATTTGGATACCGTCCTTCGGAGCAGCACCAATATTTGGTTTGCCGAAGAGATGAACCTGGAAGTCACGGTTCTGATCGATGCCCAGGTCAGCCATTATTTCAAGCGCCGGAAGATGTTCCCGACCCAGGAAATCAAAGAGGAAAAGCCGGACGGGTCACTGGTCGTCACCTTCAGGGTTGGCCACTACGAGGCCATACGCAATATTCTCAAGTCCTGGATCCCCAATATTGTGCTCCTGGCACCAGAGGATTTCAGAGTGTCACTGATAGAGGATGTAACGGGATGGCTGAAGCGGCAGGATGGTATAGTGTAGTTCGTTTTGAGGAAAATTTGGAGACAGATAATAAGATTCTTATTTGTAGAAAACACAATCGAAGATTTGCCACATTTCAACCGCAATTCAATAAACTGAGATGATGCTTGCTACTGAAGACTGGTAGATGAAGCATATTCATATTTTTTATCCAATAATGCACATACAAGATATTTTGAAATAAGTCGGTTTGATATTTTGCCGTATTTAGGAATAGTGGAATGGATTCAATTTGCAATATCCTCTGGACAGGATGAATTAAAAACATATTGACCCTAATCAACATAGAAGATAATCCTGTAAATAAACTAGGTATTTAGCAAAAGACAATACAATGCAGACGAAGTCATTTCATTTATTTGCAATATTATCCCCCTTCAGAAATCCGGCTGTCAATTTATAAAATTGAAAAATACGGCAGAACACTATATGATCGGACATGTCATTGATTCATGCCTGAGTATCTTTCCAGAAGAACATTAAGAATTCAGACATGCATGATGATAATTAAATTAAAACAGGAATAATGTCATATGGTTGAAGATAGAAAGAATGAGCCAAATGAAGAAATGAGTTTTGCGGAGTTATTCGACAAAACTGAGGTGCGAAGAGATTTTTTAACGCCGGGTGAGAAGATTGAAGCTACCATCGTCAAAATTACCCAGGATTGGATTTTCCTCGATCTGGGAGGAAAGAGTGAAGGATATATGGACAGAAAAGAATTAGCCGATGAAGATGGCAATCTGTCTGTAAAAGAAGGCGATTCACTTACAGCCTATTTTCTCTCATCGAAGCATAATGAAAAACTCTTTACGACCAGGATAGGCACAGGTGATTCAGCACGAACCCACATAGAAGAGGTCTGGCGAAACGGGATTCCCATCGAGGGTGTTGTAGAAAAAGAAATCAAAGGAGGATTCGATATCAAGCTGGTAGGCGAAATGCGGGGTTTTTGCCCGTATTCCCAGATGGACATCCAGCGGGTTGATAATGCGAAAGACTATATTGGCCGTCGCTTATCTTTCAGAATTACTGAATATGGAGAGCGTGGCCGCAATATCATTCTTTCCAACAGAGCCATTCTGGAAGAACAGAAGAAAAAAGAAGGAGAAGCACTGAAGACTACACTTAATGAGGGGATGATCGTAAAGGGAACCGTCGTTTCCATCAGGGATTTTGGCGCCTTTCTCGATATTGGCGGTTTACAGGGACTTCTCCCGATCTCTGAGATCTGCTGGGAACGGGTGGAGGATATCCAGGAGCGTCTGTCCATCGGTCAGACATTGGATGTGGCCATTACCAAGCTGGATTGGCAAAAAAACCGTATCAGCTTGTCTCTCAAAGAGACTCTGTCCGATCCCTGGAATGAAGTATTGGCAAAATACCCCGAAGGGACTTTTCATAGGGGAACAGTTGTGCGTCTGATGAAGTTCGGCGCTTTTGTAAACCTTGGTCCGGGAGTCGACGGCCTTATCCATATCTCGAAACTGGGAAAGGGCAAGAGAATTACTCATCCCAGTGATGCAGTAAAAGAAGGCCAGGCAATCGAAGTTCGGATTGATACGATAGACAGGGATCAAAAAAGGATATCCCTTTCCATACCGGAAATGGAACCGCAGGAGAGTGGATCAATCAAAAGTGAAAAAGACACTGAAGATTATTATCGTGAATATGTTGAGAAAGCCCCAGCGTCGATGGGTTCATTCGGCGATATTATGAAACGGAAACTGGAAGAAAAAAAGAAAATACGATGATTAAAATAATGGTTTTGTTTGTGATAATAAGAAGTAATCAATCAGGTAATTAAGAAATTAGTAATACTCTTTGGTACTTTTCTTCGAATTTTTACATATAATTTTTCAGGTATCCTTTGATGTAATTTTCAACTTTTTCCTTCGGCTGGAAGATTCCAAAATGTCCTTCACAAAGTATATCTGCATTGAGGGCAAGGAGTTTTTCCATCGATTTTTTCCACTGGCCGATATCTGATCGGAAAATATCTAAAAAAGGCCCATGTATATCCTGGCCGAACAGTATGCGCTTACCTGCTCTGTCAAGATAAATGGAAAGTGAACCGGGGGTATGCCCCGGGGTATGAATGCAGTGAAGTTCTTCTTCACCGAAACGAATAATTTCGTGTTCACCCGTGAGTTTACTGTCTATTGAGGTCGGCGAAAATATTGTCCCGTAACAACTTGCTGCCGTTCTCACACTATCACCTTCCTCAAGAGCGTCCGCATCGAGATCGTGCATTACGATCTTACAGCCGAATTGTTTTCTAAAATACGGAGCTGAACCTATATGGTCGATATGATTATGGGTGAGAATCAGGGTTGAAATTGATTGGGGATCAAATCCCGCATCTTCAATATTGTTTTGCAGTATCCGTGAACTTCCACCTGCACCGGCATCAATCATCACCAATTCACCGTTAAAATCGATGATAAACGACGTTGCATCATCGGAACGTGAGACATCCGGACCGCCGATGAGATAAACACCTTCGGCAATTATTCTTGTTTTCCCCATTTTCATTCACCTGCGTCATTCCCGTGCAAACGGGAATCCAGTGTTTTTCACCGTTTCCTGCCTGCAATGATTCGCTACTGCCCCGTTTTTATCGTCATGCGTTCCTCGAAAAACTCGGAGGTGTGAGCCTTGCCGCCATCAACTTTTTCTTTTAGTTTAATGCCCCTCGTTTTAATTCCAATATCCTTTTCTGCGGTCATCACCTGATAAACACCGCTTCCTTTCGATAAATTGATATCACCTAAGGCAGACGTGCTCGAATAAAGAATAATATGTTCTTCACCAAAGGGCGGACTAACCTCCAGTTCAAACCTGTCATTACCTGATGGTATTTCGTATATTACACCGCCATTGAAGTAGTTTTCAGTCCTGTACGGATTGGGGAGAAGCTGCACAATTTCCCCCTTTACATCCCTGTAATGGACACGCGCATAAAACGGCTTGTTTCCCTGAATATATATCTTTATTTTATCTCCCTTTTTAAATACTTTTTTATCTGTCCAGAGGCGGACGTTTAAGGGCAAACCGGGATTATCGTAAGAAACCTTACCGGTGATGATTTCTTTTACCGCCTTCTCATCCGGAATCACCTCTGCTTTTATCTTTGTCTTGAAACAATCCCCTGATCGTTCATCTTTGTACCAGCGGTTTTCCTTCACTTCCAAAACCTTCACGGACGCTTTAGAATATGCCTTGATCATATCTTCTTCAATCTGTAAGTCTTTGACTTTCGTTTCACTCTTTACATAGGTGATGGCATACTCAACGGCGTTTCTCTTTGCATCTGCCATGGCCGTCTGTTCGGTTTGTTTTCTCGATTTATCCTCCCCCATGCAGGCATAGCCTTCCGTATCCATAATAGTGGACTGAACCGCATAGGCGTTCGAAACGATAAGTATGCTCACTAATATTGAAAGAAAAGTTTTTAACATATTTTACCTCCCTCATTAAGCGTTCCGATCAATTCATTGACATCCGGTATATTATGACTTGTCAGATAATTTTCAATGCCATCGATAATATCAAGTGTAGCGCGAGGATTGATGAAATTAGCAGTGCCAATCTGAACTGCTCGTGCGCCCACGATCAGAAATTCTAAAGCATCGCGAGCAGTCACGATACCTCCAACACCGATTACGGGTATTTTAACACGCTTAACCACCTGCCAGACCATCCTCAGGGCGATCGGTTTTATAGCCGGACCGGAAAGCCCGCCTGTGATGTTCCCCAGATGGGGAGTCCTTTGTTCAATGTCTACAGACATACCCGTCAAAGTATTAATGAGAGATATTGCATCTGCTCCTGCGTCCTCTACACTTTCCGCAATCAAACAAATATCGGTTACATTGGGGGTTAATTTGACTATGACGGGCAATTTCGTTACACGTTTTACCTCTTTGGTAACCTCATGCGCCATATCTGGATCAGCGCCAAAGATCATTCCGCCCTTTCTTACATTAGGGCAGGAAATATTAATCTCCAGACCATGAACTCCTTCCGTCGAGCTCAATATTTCTGCAACCTTTTTGAATTCGTCAATGGTTTCGCCATAGACATTGACAATAACAGCAGTATTGAGCTTTCTGAGGAAAGGGAGCTTTTCATTTATGAATATATTTACACCGGGATTTTCCAATCCAATGGCGTTGAGCATCCCGCAGGAAGTTTCCATAATCCTCGGTGGTGGATTGCCGGCTCTCGGCTCCAGTGATATGCCCTTTACAATGACGGCGCCCAAACGGTCTATATCAAGATACGGAGCGTACTCCTCACCGTAGCCAAATGTTCCGGAAGCAGTCATCACCGGATTCTTAAGAGTTAATCCTCCAATAGTAACCGCCATCATCGGCTTACAAGTATTAGATAGATTCATCTTTCTTTTCATAGATGGGCGTTTCGTGAATTCACTGTCATTTCGACCGAAGGGAGAAATTGTATAAGTTATAAGATTGCCGCGTCGCTTCGCTCCTCGCAATGACATTTTGTATATATATTTTAAGGTCTCGGTGAAACATCAACTCCATGCAATGTCTTCTATGTTAAATACCGGTCCATCTTTGCATACACGCACATGCGCGTCCCTCCCGTTTTTATCTTTTGATCTTACCGTACAGCCAAGGCAAGCCCCAACACCACATGCCATACGTTCCTCGATCAATACATGGCAAGGAATTGGATTTTTTACCAGCAGATCTGATAACCGTTTCAACATGGGTCCGGGTCCACATGCATAAATTATCGAATTTTCCGGATCATACATTGATATATTTTTAGAGAACACGTCAGTAATAACTCCATGATACCCTATGCTGCCATCATCCGTACTTATAAAAATATCGGAAGATAATTCTTTGATTTTTTCGACTTCAACAAGCGCCAACGCACTTGTTGCGCCACAATAAAAGATGAGCTCTACGTTTCCGGCATCGACAATCCTTCTGTAATTCGACGCCAGAAATGCAATGGGCGCGATCCCGATTCCTCCACTTATAAGTACGACCTTTGTAGCATGCGGAAAAACAAAAACATCGAATGCGTGACCATACGGACCAAATATCTCTAACGAATCACCCCTTTTGAGCATTGACAGAAATAACGTTCCTTTCCCGACAACCTTATAAAGTATTTCAACTATTACTTTAGTTTCTCTCCGTTCAAATGCATAAACACTGAACGGTCTTCCCAGAAGAGGATCACTACGCCCTTTATCCCGCACCATGACAAATTGTCCGGGCCGAGGTGTCTGGAATGATCCTGATAGTTTCATGGAGAGTAAAAAATGCCCATCTGTTATTCGCTTGTTTTTAACGATTATGCCATTCATGATAAACTCATAGTTTATGGTTTACGACTAAATTGCAAACTTTTTTTCAGGTCCGCGCACATAATCATGGCATCCTCTCCGGATTCAGCATAATAGTGTGGTCTTACACTGGTCACCGTAAAACCAAATTTTTCGTATAATTTTTTCGCACTTTCATTCGATCTGCCTACCTCGAGCGTACAACAGGCAGCACCTTCTTCATATGCAAGTCTGATCATCTCAGTCATAAGCGCTGACGCGATTCCTGTTTTCCTTAAATCATTCCTCACCGTTATTTTATGAATTTGAATCTCTCCGGCAATGACCCAGTACGTCATATATCCTGCAATATCATAAATATAAGTCTTGTATATTTTCGCAATAAGGTTTCGAGAAATAGGCAATTGAAGTTCCCGTACAAATATATCCCGCGACCATGGTGCAGAAAAAGATGAATTCTCAATGGTCAAGACTTCATCGATATCTCTCATCACCATACGTGTGATTTCAATTAACTGTTGATTCATTTGTCTGTGGCGCGTACAGCCTTAGAAAAACAATGTGGAGAGCAATGTCTTGTGGTAATTTGTGTATTTTATTCATGCCGGAATGGTCATGATAAATTAATATTGATGGAATCCGCAGCGAGTTAATTCCCCGCAGCGGGCTGCGTGGAGCCTCACTATGAGATGATTTTCATTCCACCTTTTTACTTAATACCTCGCTCGCTAAATATATATTTTTTTTACCATATTCTTTGATATATAGGGCAAAATCTTTAAGATTCATTTCCTGTCTCTTATCGTAAAGTTTTAACAGCATCGGTAAATTAACACCGGTTACAACTTCCAATTTTCCTTCTTTAAGGAAAGACAGAGAAATATTTGAAGGCGTACCACCGAAAAGATCTGTAAGTATCAGTACTCCCTGGCCCTGTTCCAGCTTTTTAATGGATGAGCTTATTCGCTTTTTTATTTCCTCCATTCCATTTGTCTGATCAACAGAGATGTAGCTTACGCCCTCTAATTTCCCCTTGATGAGCTCAGCCGCTTTTATTAGCTCACTTCCCAGGTTGCCATGGGTTGTTATAATAACGCCGATCATTATTTATCTCCCGAACGTTTTCTTTCGCTGCGTAAGCTAATTTATTGCCTGTCAATTGTCAAGACTCATTTCAGGATTAAACCGATCGCGCATTGTTATTTATTCTCAAGAAGCGGAACGAAATACCTGCATGATATATTTATTAATAATAACAATTACTTTCAATTACATTCTTGAAGCGTATGAATACTCTCATTGAGATTGTTTTCTTCTTGACACAAAAACCCCTCTTCTCTATACTCTCTGCGCTTTAAATAAGGCACTTGCCAAGTTAATAGTCAGTGAAAACCTTTCGTCGCTTTCATGATATCGTCCATGTCAACTCTATTATGAAAACAAAGGTTTCTACGGCACTTCACTGCAGTGCGATAGATAAAATATAATTAATTCATTCTATAAGGAAGGATAGTTATGACATCAAACCAGAAACTTATTAAGTGGGTAAAGGAAATGGCGGATATGTGCAAGCCGGATCGCATTCACTGGTGCGACGGATCACAGGAAGAATATGATGCAATGTGTGATCTTATGCTTAAGTCCGGTACTTTTATCAAACTTAACGAGGAGGAACGACCAAATTGTTTCCTTTGTAAATCAGATCCTGCCGATGTAGCACGGGTCGAAGAAAGGACTTTTGTCTGTTCAAAAAAGGAAGAAGATGCCGGACCTACGAATAACTGGTGCGACCCTGTCGAGATGAAAAATACCCTCACAAGATTTTTTAACGGGTGCATGAAAGGGCGAACCATGTACGTTATCCCTTTCAGCATGGGGCCTTTAGGTTCCAATATCGCCCATATCGGTATAGAAATAACTGATTCGCCATACGTCGTCTGCAACATGAGAATCATGACCCGTATGGGTAAAGCTGTTCTTGATGTCCTCGGGCCGGATGGAGATTTTGTCCCCTGCCTGCACTCTGTCGGCAAGCCCCTCAATCCCGGTGAAAAGGATGTTCCGTGGCCGTGTAATGAGCAGAAATATATCGTTCATTTCCCTGAGGACAGGGAAATCTGGTCTTTCGGAAGCGGTTATGGCGGCAATGCACTCTTAGGCAAAAAGTGCTTTTCCCTCCGCATCGCATCAGTAATGTCGCGTGACGAAGGCTGGATGGCCGAACATATGCTGATACTGGGCATTACTTCTCCCAGTGGTGTTAAAAGATACTTAACCGGCGCCTTCCCCAGCGCCTGCGGCAAGACCAATCTCGCTATGCTGATACCCACAATTCCCGGATGGACAGCGGAATGCGTCGGAGATGATATTGCCTGGATGAAGTTCAGCAAGGAGGATGGAATGCTTCACGCCATCAATCCCGAATACGGTTTCTTCGGCGTTGCGCCGGGTACATCCATGGAATCCAATCCGAACGCCATGCTGAGCATGACAAAAAATTCAATTTTTACTAATGTTGCATTGACCCCCGATGGTAACGTCTGGTGGGAGGGAATGACAAAAGAAGCACCGGAAAAGCTTATTGACTGGAAAGGGCAGGAATGGACACGGGGTTGTGGTCGATTAACGTCCCATCCCAATGCTCGATTCACCGCTCCGGCAGGCCAGTGTCCGGTAATCGATCCTGCATGGGAAGACCCGAAGGGCGTCCCAATATCCGCATTTCTCTTTGGCGGACGTCGCGCCACTATCCTCCCGCTCGTTTTTGAGGCTTTCAATTGGCAGCATGGCACCTTTATGGGTTCCATCGCCAGTTCCGAAAAAACCGCGGCGGCGGCGGGAAAGGTCGGCGAAGTGCGCAGAGATCCCTTCGCGATGCTTCCCTTCTGCGGCTACCACATGGGAGATTATTTCAAACACTGGCTTGAAATGGGGAAGAAAGGTGATCCAAGTAAGCTCCCCAGAATCTTCTATGTAAACTGGTTCCGTAAAACATCTGACGGCAGGTGGTTATGGCCGGGTTACGGTGAAAACAGCCGCATCCTCAAATGGATTTTCGAGAGGATCGAGGGAACGGGAAAAGCCATTGAGACTCCCATCGGTTATGTGCCTGCGCCCGGCGCCATCGATACTTCAGGACTCAATGTGTCTTCCGAGGATATTGCAGAACTTCTGAAGGTGGATGTTAATGATTGGCGCATTGAGGTTGAAAATATTAAAGAATACTACAGTCAATTTGGCGATAAGCTTCCGCAAGGTCTCAAAGATGAATTGAATGCCCTTGAGAAGAGGTTATCAAAGTAAAAAGCTGCATTTTCAATATATTTTGGATGTATAATGAGCACCAAAACCAAAAAGAGTTGCGAAAACTGCGGTGCAGAAACAGAAGGTTATCTCAATCCCCTTCCCACAGTGGATATCATTATTGAACTGGACAACCAGGGTATTCTGCTCATTAAGCGGAAAAATATTCCCTTCGGGTGGGCCATTCCGGGGGGCTTTGTTGACTATGGAGAATCCCTTGAGGATGCCGCTGTAAGAGAAGCAAAGGAAGAAACCGGGCTCGATGTAAAACTGATCAAACAGCTGCACACCTACTCAAGGCCGGACAGGGACCCCCGCCACCATGCCATTTCCACCGTCTATTTCGCAAAGGCAAGCGGACAGCCGCGTGCCGCAGATGATGCCGCAGAAGTGGGCATCTTTACGAGGGATAACCTGCCCTCCCCTATTGCGTTTGACCATAAAGAAATTCTTGCGGATTATTTTGCGCTGAAGAAAATGTAAACGATAACGCCTTCACCCCTCTTTGTCATTCCTGCGGAAGCAGGAATCAAGTATTTAAACAACATGGATTCCGGATCAAGTCCGGAATTACAGTTTGTACATTCCAGGTAATGAATTCATGCCGGGCTTAACGCTCTATACAAGCAACCGGATGGAAATTCTGGTGAAGCTTCTTGCGGATGTCCTGAAGGTTCCCCTGAATCACCCGCTTGCGAGTGAAATTATCCTCGTCCAGAGCAAAGGCATGGAACGCTGGCTCTCCATGGAGCTGTCACAACGCAACGGCATTTGCGCGAATGTCCGCTTCCCCTACCCGATTCATTTCGTCCATAACCTCTTTCAGGAAATACTCCCGGATGTGCCCGATCATTCGCCATACGAACCCATGATCATGTCCTGGGATGTCATGCGCGTCCTTCCATCCATGCTTGACAATCCCGAGTTTCAGGCCATCAAGACCTATTTTGGAGGAGCCGATATTGACCTTAAACTGTTTCAGCTCTCCGTGAGGATCGCCGATCTCTTCGACCAGTACCTTCTCTTCAGGCCTGACATGATTCTCAATTGGGACCGGGGCATAGAAGATCAATGGCAGGCAATACTCTGGCGGAAACTCGTCAAGGAGAAGGGAAAGGTTCACCGGGCAGCGCTCCATGATAGTTTTCTCCGGGCCATGCGGGATTCGCATAAAGAGTTCAGGACCGTTCCCGAGAGAATTTCCATTTTCGGCATCTCGGCCCTTCCTCCGTTTTACATTCAGATTCTCGCGGCCGTTTCATCCGTGATCAACGTCAATCTTTTTTTGATGAACCCATGCCGTGAATTCTGGGGAGACATCGTTTCCGACCGGGAAATGAACCGGTATGTAAGCGGACAGAAAGGAGGGGATGTTCTCCCCGGAGAACTGTATCTGGAAGTGGGTAATCGCCTGCTTGCTTCCATGGGCGCACTTGGCCGGGAGTTCTTTCACATGATCGGTGAAATCCAGTGCGAAGAGGCGACCGCATTCGAAGATCCGGGAGAAAATACACTCCTTGCCGCGATCCAGTCCGACATCCTGAATTTGAGGGAACGGAAGAGCACAGGCGCACTCCCCTTCCCCGAAGCTGATGACTCCCTGCAGGTTCACTCCTGTCATAGTCCGCTCAGGGAGATTGAGGTGTTGCAGGACTCGCTCCTTGCCATCTTTGCGAACCACCCTGATATTCGCCCCGACGACGTCCTGGTCATGATCCCGGACATTGAGCTTTACGCGCCGTTCATTCAGGCAATCTTTTCCATCCCTCCCGATGATTCGCGATGTCTTCCCTTCACCATCGCCGACAGGGGGCTGCTTAATGAAAGCGGCCTCATCGACACATTTCTCAAACTATTAGACCTGGCGGGAAGCCGGTATGAAGTCTCCGGTGTGCTTGATCTTCTGGAAGCGGATACCGTGCGCACCAAATTTTCTCTAACCGAAGAAGACCTGGCGCTCATTCACCACTGGATTCGCGAAACCGGCATCCGCTGGGGGATAGACGCCCAAAACAAAGAAACGCTGGGTCTGCCGGCGTATTCCTCGAACACATGGCGGGCCGGACTTGACAGGATGCTCCTCGGGTATGCCATGCCGGCCGGTTCCGAAGACACTCTTTTCATGGGAATCCTTCCTTTCAACGGCATCGAAGGCGGAAGCACGGAAATCCTCGGTCATTTTCTGCAATTCACGGAAACGTTTTTCCGGTTCATGGCAGCGCTCGAAGAAAAGAAAACCCTGAATGAGTGGGGGGATTTTCTCATCGAGATCCTTGAAGCATTCTTTTCCGATGATGAAAATCAGTTGAGGGACATCCAGGCGATCCGGCGAGTCATTCATAACCTTCCGGACATACAGGCGTCCTGCGGATTCGCGGAGAAAATCGGCCTCGATGTGATCAAAGCCTGGCTCAAGCAAAACCTGAAAGAGAGTGGATTCGGCGCCGGTTTCCTGACCGGCGGCGTGACCTTTTGCACCATCCTCCCCATGAGGAGTATCCCCTTCAAGGTCATCTGCCTGATCGGCATGAACGATGCTTCCTATCCCCGGCAATCTCGCAAGCTCGGATTTGACCTCATGGCAGCTTCTCCCCGGATCGGCGACCGCTCGCGTCGTATGGACGACCGTCATCTCTTCCTCGAAGCCATACTGTCGGCCCGGCAGAAGCTCCATATCAGCTATGTCGGCCGGAGCATGAAAGACAACAGCAACCGTCCCCCATCGGTACTGGTGAGCGAACTCCTGGATTATATCGAAGAGGGATTCGGTGAAACCGTCCGGGAGGGAATTGTCTCTCAACATCGCCTCCAAGCGTTCAGTCCCGCTTATTTCGCTGGTATTGGAAAGCTTTTCAGCTATTCCGCCGAAAATCTCCGGGCGGCGCAAAGCGCCGTGTCAGGCCGCAAGGTGACCGCTCCATTCATACCGACCGGACTTTCCGAACCCGAAGAGGAATGTAAAATGATCAAGCTGGAATCATTGGGTTATTTCTTCTCAAACCCGGCGAGATTTCTTCTTAGACACCGGCTGGGCATCCACCTCCTTGAAGAACCTGCCATTATGGATGAGAGCGAACCGTTTGAACTGAACAAGCTGGAACAGTATCTCATGAGGCAAGAACTTGTCGCCAGAGCCCTTGAGGAGAAACCGCTCCGTGATGTGTATCCCCTCATGCAGGCATCGGGAAGGCTGCCCCACGGGTCACCCGGCCTCTGTTGCTATGACGACCTGTGCACATCGACCACCAATTTTATCACGAAGATTCACCCCCATATCGAAGGAGGGCAGAGAGAACCCATAGCGGTGGACATAGCCGTTGACGGTTTTCACCTGACAGGACGGCTCGTCAATGTCTATCCCGGCGGGCTGGTCTCCTACCGCCTGGCAAAGATTAAAGGCCGTGATCGGATCACAGCCTGGATTTCCCACCTTGTCCTCAATCATCTCCGCGAACAGGCAGCGGTTCGGGAGACGGTCATTGTCGGTGAAGACAGGGCGTTTAGATATTCTCAGGTGGAAGATACGGAAACGTACCTGCGAATCCTTCTCGACATTTACTGGAAGGGACTCCGTATACCCCTCCATTTTTTTCCTGAATCTTCTTTGGCCTATGCCGAACAAGCGACAAAGGTTACAGAACCGGAAAAAGCAATGAGAACAGCCAAGGGCAAATGGGAAGCCTTCGAATATGCTGAAAACGATAACCCTTACTACCGGTTGTGCTTCAGGCAGATCGACCCGCTGGATACCGAATTCCGCGAACTGGCCATGACCATATTCGAACCCATGTTAAGACACGAGGAGCCGATCAGATAAAAATGGAAGATTCACGGAATTTTGATCTCCTGAAAAGCGCCCTTGAGAAGACCAATCTGATCGAGGCGAGCGCCGGAACCGGAAAAACATATGCCATCGCCGGGGTTTTTCTGCGCCTCCTCCTTGAAAAACGGTTTTCTGTCGGCGAGATTCTCGTCGTCACCTATACGGTAGCGGCAACAGAGGAACTGCGCGACCGCATCCGCCGGACGATCCGCGCGGCCATTGATGCGTTTACAAAGGGCGGGCATGACGATCCGTTTCTTGATGGACTAGTGCGCAAGTACATAAAAAGCACCCTCACCCAACCCTCTCCCATCAAGGGAGAGGGAGAAAGTAAAGGCGTAGTGGATTCCCCTGTATCAAGCACGGGGCAGGCTTATCAATTCAGGAATGACAAAGGAGAGAAACTGCGCATTCTGAGGGCGGCGCTGAGGGATTTCGACGAGGCGCCGATCTACACAATCCATGGTTTCTGCCAGCGGGTTCTCCATGAGAACGCCTTCGAAAGTATGGGACTCTTCGACACAGAACTCGTTCCGGATGAACGCGCCCTGCACGAGGATATCGTTCAGGACTTCTGGCGCCGGCATTTTTATGAAGCGCCGCGTGAACTTGTATCTTATGCCCTGAAGAATAACTTTAAGCCACACCTATTTCTTGATTTGACCAAGGGCAGACTTTCCAATCCAGAAATGCGGATCATTCCCGCATCGTTGCCTGTTTCCCTCGATGCCCTGCCCTCTTTCAGAGGAGCGCGTGACAGGGTACTCTCGACGTGGTGGAGCGTCCGAAAGGACGTACTCACAAAACTCAAAGATCCCGGCTTGAACAAAGCAAAATACAAAAACCCGGATTCCCTTGCTGCCATAATGGACGGATATGTGGATTCGGAAGCAGCCTTACCGCTCTTAAAAGGTTTTGACAAATTCACGTCATCCGGGCTGAGAATGGGAACCAATAAAGGAAAAATAACCCCCGAACACCTTTTTTTCGACGACTGCGAAACACTCATGAACATGGCACATGTACTGGAGGCGCAGATCGAAGGACACCTGCTTTTCCTGAAATCGGACGTTTTCCGGTACCTGCGGGAGGAACTCCGGAAAAGAAAACAAAAACGAAATATCCAGTCCTTTGACGATCTCCTCATTAACCTTCGGGAAGCCCTGGACGGTATAGGCGGCCCAGAACTCGTCCGCAACATCAGGGGCCGCTACCGGGCCGCTCTCATCGATGAGTTTCAGGACACGGATCAGATCCAGTATGCCATTTTTCAGAATATATTTGGAGGCGGACAATCCCCTCTCTTTTTCATCGGAGACCCAAAGCAATCCATCTACAGCTTTCGCGGGGCCGATCTCTTCGCCTACATGCGGGCGTCGAGGCACGTCGATTTCCGCTACACGCTCACGAGTAACTGGCGATCCGAACCGGACCTGGTACGCGCCGTCAACACTATCTTCGAAAACCCCAAGAAGGACGCTTTTCTTTACGCGGAGGTTCCCTATGAAAGAGCCGAAGCGGGAGACGTAAAAGACCGGAAACGGCTGACCATTTTCGGTAGCCCCGAACCACCTTTTCACATCTGGTTTCTCAACGGTAATCTACTGGAGGCGGCAGGAGCAAAAACAAACCAGAGGCTGACGGCTGATCTCATCGTAAGATCCGTCACTGCCGAAATCTCCCGCCTTGTCAAACTGGGCAGAGAAGAAAAGGCGATGATCGGCGCCGAACCGCTGGCTGAAGGCCACATCGCCGTCCTGGTAAGAGTAAACCGGGAAGCCCGTCTTATCCAGGATGCCCTCCGGACCTGCGGCATCCACAGCGTCCTTCACAGTACAGGCAATCTTTTTGATACCCATGAAGCCCTGGAGGTGGAGCGCGTCCTTACCGCTCTCTCTGAGCCCCATTCCGAAGGCCTCATCAAGATCGCCCTTACGACCGACATGCTGGGATCAAACGGCAACGCACTGGAATCCCTAGACCACAATGAGGCCGACTGGGAAGAATGGGTCACACGGTTCCGGGAATACAATACCCTCTGGGAACGTCACGGCTTCATCGGGATGTTCCGTTATTTCCTCTCGAAAGAGAAAGTCCGCGAACGGCTCCTCGCATTTCCCGACGGCGAGCGCCGTCTGACGAACATCCTTCACCTCACGGAAGTTCTCCACACGAAATCCATTGAAAGCAAGCTGGGCATCTCCGGCATGGTTAAGTGGCTTTCCTGTCAGCGCGATCCGGATGCCCTGCGGTCGGAAGAACACGAACTCCGTCTCGAAAGCGACGCCCGTGCCGTCAGGATCGTCACTATCCACAAGAGCAAGGGACTGGAATATCCCATCGTTTTCTGCCCTTTCAACTGGGGAGATTCAAAAGACAAAAAGAGGGAATTCACCTATCACGATCCGGAAGACGACTGGCGTTTGAACCTTGTCCTTGATCCGGAGGCAGGCCCCGGCAAAACGCTTGCGGAAAGGGAAAATCTCGCGGAAAACATTCGGCTTCTCTACGTTTCTCTCACCCGCGCGAAAAACCGCTGCTACCTCGTGTGGGGGCCGTTCAAAGATGCGGGCACGTCCTCCCTTACCTATACCCTCCATCCTCCCGGAGTCGATTCATCGGATATCGTTGAGGCGACGGAAGAGAAATTTTTGAGTCTATCGAACTCTGATATCCAGGATGACCTGGAAAGTATTGCATCGAAGTCAGGCGGCGCGATCAGCGTGTACGATATGCCTGCATCCTCTGCGGAAATCTACATGCCTCCCGCTGAACTGCCGGACAATCTCACCTGCCGGAAATTTCCCGCTATCGCAGACCGGGACAGGCGCATTGCCAGTTTCTCATATCTGCTTTCGGAACGCATGGCGATACCGGCAATCGCGCCCGATGACATGGCGGATCTCCCGGATCGTGACGGCGGAACTATAGTCGCGGAAATGCCGTATCACAAAGAGCCCGTCGGCATGTTTGCCTTTCCCAGGGGTGCGAAAGCGGGCAATTGTTTGCACGACATTCTGGAGCACATCGATTTCACCGCACCGGATGGCCCGGAAACGGAAAATCTCGTGACCGTGAAATTGAAGCAGCATGGTTTTGATCTGAAATGGCAGGAGGCGGTCTGCCGGATGATCGACTCGGTTGTCACCACGCCCCTCGACCCCGCCATACATGGGCTTAATCTGTCCGTCATCCGTGACGATGACCGCCTCAGCGAGCTTGAGTTCTACTTCCCCCTAAACAGGCTGACGCCGGATACACTGCAGAACATCTTCACGCAAAGCGGCATATCGCCCCATCCGGCATTTCCCGAAAGGATCGGAAGGCTCAATTTCCAGCCGGTGCGGGGGTTCATGAAGGGCTTCATGGACCTGGTTTTCCAGTATGAAGGGCGCTTCTACCTCGTGGACTGGAAATCAAATTTCCTGGGCGCTTCTATCGAAGACTACCGGGTTGAGGCGCTTGCGGACGTCATGCGGGAGGAGCTGTACCTCCTCCAGTACCACCTCTATATCGTTGCCCTGCACCAGTACCTGAAGACGCGCCTGTCCGGTTATGACTATGAAACGCATTTCGGAGGCGTGTTTTATATCTTTCTCAGGGGCGTGAATCCGGAAACCGGATCTCATACGGGATTTTACCGGGACAGGCCGAAGAAAGACGCGATCGAATTCCTGTGTAATAATATGATTGCGAATTGACATACATTCCTTCTCCCTCTGATGCGAGAAACACCAATTTACTTCCCTCGCTTGATGGGAGGGACACCAATTTACTTCCTTCCCTTGATGGGAGGGACACCAACTTACCTTCCCTCTCTTGACGGGAGGGACACCACTTTACCTTCCCTCGCTTGATGGGAGGGACAGAGGGAGGGTGAGAAGATGATCCGTTTCCCCCTCCCCCAATCCCCAAAACACCAGGGGAGGGGAAGTTTTTGAAGAGAGCGAAATGAACTCAGCAACCATCGACAACCTCTATGAACGCCAATTCCTTTCCGAACTGGATTACCGGTTTGCCCGTTTCATCGGAAGGCTTGACCAAACGAATGATGTGAAGCTCCTCTTAGCCGCATCCCTGGTTAGCCGCTATCGAGGCGAGGGTCATATCTGTATCGATCTGTCGGAGCTTGCAGGAACCGCCTTCGAGCTTCAAGGATCGGAACCCCTGGTGTGCCCTCCCCTGGAAACCTGGCTGAATGTTCTCGATGCGAGCCCCGTTGTGGGAAGGCCCGGTGATTACCGGCCCCTTATCCTGAACGGCGCACGTCTCTATCTTTACAGATACTGGGATTATGAAAAAAGGCTCGCTGATGTATTGAAAGACCTTGCAGGCAATAAATTCGAGGCATTTGACGAACTGCACATGGAGGATAGTTTTGAGCGGATTTTCCCGCGTAGCGACAGTAACGGGGAAACAGACATTGACTGGCGGAAAATCGCTGCCTTTGCTTCTCTCAGAAATGGGTTATGCGTCATTTCCGGAGGACCGGGAACCGGCAAGACCTTCGCGGTAGCCCGGATACTTGCCCTTCTCATCGAACAAAACCGCGATGGACAGTTGAATATCGCCCTGACCGCACCCACGGGAAAGGCTGCTGGCCGACTCCAGGAATCCATAAAAAAAGCAAAGTCGGGATTGAACTGTAGTGAATCCGTGAAAACGTCCATTCCCGATGAAGCCTCAACTATCCACAGGCTCCTCGGAAGCATCCCGAATTCTCCCTCCTTCCGCTTCAACGAGGAGAACCCCCTGCCCTTCGATATCGTTATCATCGATGAGGCTTCCATGGTGGACCTTGCCCTCTTTTCCAGACTGGTACAGGCTATCCGGCCCCAATCCCGCCTCATCCTCTTGGGGGACAAGGATCAACTGGCGTCGGTCGAGGCGGGATCAGTTCTCGGCGATATCTGTGATACGGGAAATATTCACCGGTTTTCGCCTTCATTTATCGAAGACTGCCGCCGGGCAACAGGTGAAGAGATTAGCGATAGCGCATCAGGTACACCCAAGGCGGGCATGAATGATTGCATCATCCAACTGACTAAAAGCTATCGCTTCAGCACAACTAGCGGAATCCGTGCTGTTAGTCAGGCAGTGAATGCCGGCAACGGCCCGCAGGCAATCGACCTCATCCGGAACGAAAAGTACGGAGACATCCACTGGAAGAGCCTGCCCCGACCGGATGAACTGCCGCGCCGGCTCAAAGACTGGATTACGGAACGATATACCGCTTACCTGAAGGCTTCTGATCCTATGGAGGCGCTTGATCTCTTCAATCGCTCCCGTATCCTCTCTGCACTCCGGGAGGGACCGTATGGCGTCCATAACCTGAACATCGCGGTTGAGCATCTTCTGCAGAGAAAAGGACTTATCGACCGGAGCGGAAGATGGTATTCCGGACGCCCCGTCATGATCACTAAAAACGATTACAACCTGCGGCTCTTCAACGGCGATATCGGGATTACCATGATGGATCATGAGAAAAACGAGGAGATGAGGGTCTTTTTCCCGGGACTGGAAGGATCAGCCAAAAGCTTTCCGCCGCTCCGGTTGCCGGACCATGAGACGGTGTATGCCATGACCGTGCATAAAAGCCAGGGCTCTGAATTTGACGATGTCCTCCTGGTGATGCCCGACAGAGACACCCGGGTGATGACAAGGGAACTGATCTACACCGCCATTACGAGGGCGAAAGAGCGAATCCAAATCTGGGGAAAAGAAGATATTTTCTTATCAGTGATCCAGCGCAGAATAAAACGCTCATCGGGACTTCGAGATGCACTGTGGGGTGAACCAGTGGTTTAAGGTCTTCAGTCTTTCATGTACCCTGTAACACATAT
Source organism: Deltaproteobacteria bacterium (assembly GCA_026388545.1). Lineage (NCBI taxonomy): Bacteria > Pseudomonadati > Myxococcota > Myxococcia > Deltaproteobacteria bacterium. Next base: position 3,116 of record JAPLJS010000115.1, on the reverse strand, counting down.
CACCTACCTATCCACAGAATCAGTTAAGAGTAAAAACTGCGGATTACCATTCGAAGTGTTCAATAAAAAAACCTTGCATTTCCATAAAGGATCATGTAACTTTAATTTAAGTTGATGTGCAGTACATGTTTGTTTTTACCAAATTACAGAAAAGTAGACCGCACAATCCTCAGTAATGGAAAGTGCGTTTTTTTTTATTTGCACAAACAGACTGCCAGCCGAATAGTTCGGCAAAAATTTAAATGGTTCCCTGGAGGAACCCAATACAAAGGAGAAGTAAAGATGTCAGAAGGAAAAGTTAAGTGGTTTAATGATTCAAAGGGGTTTGGCTTTATCGAGCAGGACGGTGGTAATGACGTTTTCGTGCATCATTCAGCGATCCAGGCAGATGGTTTCAAATCACTGGCCGAGGGTGATCGGGTAAGCTTCGAAGTTGTCGCCGGGGCCAAAGGTCCGGCTGCGGAAAATGTTCGCAAGCTGTAAGACTTGAGCTTCATTTTGCATTTAAAAGCTTCCCCTGTGATGGGGGGAGCTTTTTTTTGTAGAACCACTTGCCCGTGCATAGTCCCCAATGGGCAACTGCGACAATTAAAACAAACCACCCTACAACAGCATGATAGTGCTATTCAACTATCCTAGGGCGGCATTATTTCAGAAAATAAGGCTATGTGGTGTCGTTGAATTGTTTTGACATGCAAGACACCTTCACCTATACTAAAGCACACTATAAGGAAAAGTCTTATCAAATCCCTTTCAGAAAGAACGAACCGCAACTGATTCACGCAACCACAAAGAAAGGAGGGAATTATGACGACGATCCAGGAATTGAAAACATTTAAGCTATTCCATGATTTGGACGATGACGAGTTGAACAAAATAGCGCCGCTGTTCCAGGAGCGAAGCCTGAATGAAGGCACAATCTGCTTTCTGCAAGGAACTCCCGCGAGCGAGTTGCACCTTTGCCGCAGTGGTAAGGTGAACATAGTTGTCCGGCACTTTGAGGCCCCGACCATCTATGTCAAGATTCATACCGCCTTGGAGGGAGAAGTCTTTGGATGGTCTGCCCTGGTGGAACCCTATCAATATACGGCGTCCGCCATTTGCGCGGAAAAGACGGAGGAAATATACCTGAGAAAGGCGGATCTGTTTAAGCTTTTCGATCAGGTTCCGCGCATAGGCTATGTATTCATGAAGAATCTGGCGGCACTTGTCAGTTCAAGGGTGACGGACTACGGAAAGAGGCTGAGTAAGGATGTCGCTTTGGATACGCGGAACGATTATGAATGGTAGACCTTTTTGTGGGGTCTCTGACGGTAATCAGTTCGACAGGCGAACGGGAAGAGGGATTACCATTTCATCGGAAGTCTAACCCGTTCCTGCACGCTTGACTTCGAGGGTATTACCCTCTGTGCCAATATAAGTGAGACACTTCCCCCCAAATAGATTAGAGCAGAAGGGCGGGAAGGAGAAATAAAAATAAGGTTATGGAAAAGAAGGAAGGTATAATAAAACTCTGGATGAATACAGAACTTACAGAAAATTATCAAGAGGATGAAAGGAAGTAATTGTCATGATATTTCAGGAAGTAGAAATGTTTAAGGAAATCCCCTCGTATATTATGGATGAGATTGCTGAACTTGTATCGCAAGAAATATTTTCGGCGGGCTCCCAGGTTGTGCGGGAAGGTAATTTTGCCGATTTTTTCTATATACTCGAAGATGGGGAAATTGTCATTCAGAGCGAAGGGCGTCCATCTCTACCCGTAAATAAGGTGGGTTCCGTGATTGGCTGGTCTGCACTTGTTGAACCGAGACGGTACACAGCTACGGCCGTGTGTAAGAGGGAAAGCAAGGTAATTAAGATCGATGGAGATCGACTAATGCGAGTACTTGAAAAACATCCCGCTGAAGGTTTGAGGATTATGAGGCGGTTAGCAGGTGTCATAGCTTCCCGGCTTGTGCAGAGTTAACAGGACCACCTTGAATCTAAACGTAAAAAAGTCAGAGGCAATACTTCCAAGAAAGTTTGGGCCGGGGATATTTATGTGTTCTCACCTAGACTTAAGCTGACAGACAACGTCAGGTCAATTTTCTACCTGTTTATTGATATCACATATTAAGTTAGAGCTCTGTAGCTTTTTGATTATTACCCACCCGGGAATCAGCAAACTCGATCAGATCAAATTGGGGATAATCTGCGGACATAATACACATTATTTCAACAAACGGTAAAAGTTAAAATTAATCAGCATAATGAATCTGTATTATGTCCCCGGAATTTCCCCCATATGCATAACCTCCTAATGATGATTTAGTCCTAAGATCATGTACCATATTTTAAATCAGAGTTCTGTGGTTTTTTCGATTATTACAGATCGTAACCTTCTACCAGAATCTTTAGGAAGCCAAAGACCGGTCCTGAAACGACCAGGCGCGGTATGATTATCGATCCCGGCGTTAAAGCGAAGCATATTACAGAGGCTGTGGAGGAACTGAACATATCGGTCTCTTTCATTGCACTTACTCATGTGCATATTGATCACTTTAGCGCTCTTGATACCGTTAAGAATACCACGAAGGCTCAATTGGCCGCCTTTGATACCGGTAATATAAAAGCATCCCCTAAAGTAAGTCAGGTAGCAAAAGGATTGGTATTCGTTCCCTTTGAACTGCCCTTCCAGCCGGATATATTGCTGAATGATGGCGATACCATAGATATTGACGATTTACACTTCTCGGTACTTTATACACCAGGGCATAGTTCGGATAGTGTTAGTTTTTTTGGGAATGGTGTTGTCTTCAGCGGCGACACATTGTTCAGACGCGGGATTGGTGTAACCCTCCCTGGACTTTATCCTGGTTATGACGACAAACAACTGAAGGAGAGCATTCACGAAAAATTGTTGACATTGCGTGATGATACTATTGTTTATCCCGGGCACGGTGCAGCCACCACTATAGGAGAGGAACGTCGGCTTAACCGTATGCTTCAATCTGATGGCAACATTCAGACCTTCTGATTTCCGGAGCGAAGGTAATAGTTGCGACTTGAACTCTTGTATATCCAAAGGTTAATCAGATCTAACAATTACAGGAAGAGATGAGAAAAAGATCCTC